>NZ_JBFRDV010000004.1:0-276164 GCF_052113945.1 Paenarthrobacter sp. RAF54_2 | reverse complement strand
GAGGGGAGTTGACCGGCCGGCTGGAACGATCCTGCATGCCTGCCTCGCCGTGCTCACGGTAGCGGGCTGCCCACCGCGCCGCTGTCGTGACCGATACCTGGAAACGTTCAGCGGCCCGCCGCAGCGGCAACTTTCCATCGACAATGCACTGAGCCAGCCGGAGCCGGCCCTTCGGCGTCAAGATCGCGTTAGCATGGGACATTGAAGACCTCCTTGTGAAGCGGACTCTTAGACAAGCCCCACTCCACTCGGAGGTCTTCTTTTTGTCACCTAACCACGCCGAGTGTCCCTAACGTCCATGGTCAATACACCTAGACGATGTCCTGCGTCTTGGCGAAGCGGGCGATGGCACGCTGGGTGCCGCGGCTCGCGAAAACCTGGATGAGCGTACTGACGAAGGCCGAAATCAGCGCGAAGGACAACGCTGAGCGGAGGCTCGTTTCCATATCGTCGTGGCCCGTGGGCGGTTTGTTGCCCGTGGCCTTTTCCCAGCCCTTGTTGACCAACTTGGTGCCGACGAATCCGGCTGCCAGGCTTACTCCGGCACCCAGCAGCTTGAAAAAGAGGTTCATGCCCCCAGCCTAGCCTCACTTCCAGGTGGGTTGGGACTAGCGGCGGTTTTCCCGTTCTTTGAGGAAAGCTGCCATGGAACCGCGTGGTGCAAGGACAGGAACAACGTCGTGATCGGCTTCCCAGACGGCATCCACTGTTCCGAGGCCGGCAATTTCCTTGAGCAGGTAATACGTGGGTGGCATCAGCTGCAATGTACCGGAAGCTTCAGCCGTCAGGATCCCGTCCACAGGCATCCAGAGTGATTGCCACGCTTCGGTGGTTTGATGCTGGGGTTCTGCGTCCGGAGCAGGCTTGGCTACGTAGAAGTAGGTATCGAAACGCTTTGGCATGTCCGTCGGCGTGACCCAATTGGCCCACGGTCGCAGATCTGAGGCATCAAGGGTAAGTCCCGCCTCCTCCCAAACCTCCCGCAGGGCAGCCGTGAGAACCATGCCCGACTTTGCCGGTGCGTGTTCGGTATCGACGGCGATGGAGGTCAGGCGCCAGTCTGCAGCATGCCGTTCCAGCAAGTCAGCCGGGTAATCCCATCCGTCCTGGTCCGCGGCATCAACCCGGCCTCCCGGAAAGACCACCATGCCGGCGGCGAAGTCCATAGTGGTAACCCTGTGCTGGACGAACGCTTCGAGCCCGCCCGGGGCGTCGCGGAGCAGGATGACGCTCGCAGCAAGGCGCGGTTGGGGAACCGGGATGTCCGTAGTGGGAAGGTCCGTCATGAAATACCCCTTTGCCGCGTCGATTCTGCTGGATCATTCTCTCAGGTGTGGTTGCCAGCCGATTTGTGACTAACCCCCACCTCCCACGAACACCCACAGGTGTAAACTGAACCACGCCCATAAGGGCAGATTAATAACGACAGGGGAGCGCCGCCGTCGGACCTTGCAGAGATGCAGGAGACGCGAGGGCGCTGAGAGTGCGGACAGCCGCAGACCCTCGAACCTGATCCGGTTAGTACCGGCGCAAGGGAGTCGAGCTTCTCAGAGTGTCCGGATCCGGTCGGCGCAGGCCGACCGGGGGTTTCCGGGGAGCACTTTCCCCTCCTGTACCTCAGGAGGCAGAAAAATGACCACGGCAAGCGTGAAGAAAACCAGTTATAACTGGCGTGTTGTAGACATCGTGGTGGCAGCTTTGATTGCCATCGCCGGCGGCGTGATCTTCTGGGCCTGGTCCCAGGGCGCCGCAATCGTATCCATCCCCATGAACGCCACGTATCCGCCGCTCACCGGTTTGATCGCCGGTGGCTGGATGATCCCGGCCGTCCTGGGCATGCTCATCATCCGCAAGCCGGGCGCAGCCCTGTTCTGCGAAGCCGTCGCCGCCACCGGCGAACTCATCATGGGTTCCCAGTACGGCACCACCGTCCTCATCTCCGGCATCCTCCAGGGATTGGGCGCAGAACTCGTCTTCGCTGCGTTCAGGTACAAGAAGTTCGACCTGTCCGCTGCACTCCTCGCAGGTGCTGGCGCGGGCCTCTTCTGCGGTCTGAACGATTCCTTCCTGCCTTGGGGCTGGAACATCGCCTACGAAGCGATCGACAAGCTGGCCTACATCGCCTTCTGCACGCTTTCGGGTGCGATCATCGCCGGCGCGCTGTCCTGGGTTGCCACCCGCGGGCTGGCCAAGACGGGCGTCCTCAGCTCCTTCGCGTCGCGCAAGGCTGCTTCGGAGCCCGTCTTCAACTGATGCCTGCGAAAGAAGGCAGCAACCAGCAAAGCAGCCACCAAGTCCGGCCTGCCGCCATCACCGCCCAAGGGTGGGGATGGCGGCATGCCGGGCGTTCCACACCCGCCATCCAGGACCTCGATCTCCGGATCGAGCCTGGCGAGCGTGTGCTCCTGCTTGGTCCATCAGGCGCAGGGAAGTCCACACTGCTCCATGCCCTCGCCGGTGTACTGGGTGACGAGGAAGACGATTCGGATGAGACCGGCTCGCTGTTAATCGACGGCGTCGCTCCCCGCGAACAGCGCGGCCGCGCAGGTCTGATGCAGCAGGATCCGGAAACCCAGGTGGTGCTCTCCCGGGTGGGTGACGACGTCGCCTTTGGCGCCGAAAACCTGGCCGTTCCCCGGGATGAAATTTGGGCGCGCGTCCATGAAGCGCTCGACGACGTTGGGTTGCGAACCGCTGCAGGCGGCGGTTTGGCACTGGATCACCCGACGGCGGCCCTCTCCGGCGGGCAGAAGCAGCGCCTTGCGTTGGCTGGCATCCTGGCGATGCGGCCCGGGCTGATCCTGCTGGACGAACCCACGGCCAACCTGGATCCAGTGGGTGTGCTTGAGGTTCGCGACGCCGTGCAGCGCTGCCTCGACAAGACCGGGGCCTCCTTGGTTGTTGTGGAGCATCGTGTGTCCGTGTGGAAGGACCTGGTGGACAGGATCGTGGTCCTCCAACCGCCCTCGGCCGGGGGCGGTGTGCTCCTGGACGGCCCCCCGGATCAGGTGCTAACTGAAGCCCGCACCATGCTGATGGCCGCGGGAGTGTGGGTGCCGGGGTATGTTCCGGCTACTCGCGCCCGCAGGACCACAGCTCAGGCATTGGGCGGCCAAGAATCCACCGCCCAACTTCTCCTCGTGGCACAGGACCTGGCTGTTTCCCGTGAAAAGCCACGCCGTCGCCGCTTCAAAACCATCCCGCCCCTCCCCGTGCAATCGGGTATCAGTGCACAAGTCAGGGCGGGCCAGGCGCTCACCATCACGGGCCCGAACGGCGCCGGCAAGTCTACTTTTGCACTCACATTGGCCGGCCTTCTGGCGCCCGTGGACGGCAAGGTGAGTGCCGCCGTCGAGCTTTCCGAAGGAGCTGGAATCGACCCTTTCATGTGGAAGGCGGATCAGCTGATTTCGCGAATTGGCACCGTGTTCCAGGAACCGGAGCACCAGTTCGTCACGGGCAAGGTCCTGGACGAGCTGATGTTCGGACCAAAGCATCTGGGACACGGTGAAGAACGCGTGGATGAATTGGTGGAGCGTTTGCGGCTCACGCACTTGGTGGATGCGAACCCTTACACCTTGTCTGGCGGTGAGAAGCGCAGGTTGTCCGTGGCTACGGTCCTTGCGGCCCATCCCAAGGTGCTGGTGCTGGACGAGCCCACATTCGGACAGGATGCCAACACCTGGGCCGAACTGGCATCCTTCCTGTCGGAACTCCTCGACGCTGGAACGGCTGTTGTGTCCGTGACGCACGACGAAGAATTCAGTGCGGTCCTTGGCGGCACGGAACTCCGTCTGGATCCGGCGGCGTCGCACGTACCGGACCCGCACGTCCCGGACCCACGCAGTGACGTAGCCCACCAGGAAGCCGGTGCCGCATGAGGGACGCCCTGAACCTGCGCGGCAACCACGCCCTCCTCACACGGGCCAACCCTTTGGTGAAGTTCGTCTCCGTGTTCCTCATTTCGCTGGTGCTCGCGTTGTCGATCGACTGGGTATCCGCTTCGACTGCCCTCATCGCCGAGCTGGCCCTGTTCCCGCTGGCTGGCCTCACACTCCGGCTTCTGTGGCAGCGGGCCTGGCCGCTCATCCTTGCGGCAGCGATTGGCGGCTGGAGTACCGCAATCGTGGCGGCTGACAGCGGGGCTGTACTGCTCGACGTCGGACTCTGGTCCATCAGCGAAGGTTCCCTTCAGCTGGGACTGGGATTCATGCTGCGCGGTTTGGCGATAGCGCTGCCAGCGATCCTGCTGATGACCTGCACGGATCCCACCGACCTGGCTGATGCTCTGGCGCAGAAGGCAAGGCTGCCACACCGCTTTGTCCTTGGATCGCTGGCCGCGATGCGCCTGGTGGGGTTGATGGCTGAGGAATGGCAGACAATCGGCATGGCCAGACGCGCCCGCGGAGTGGGGTCCCAGGGCAGCCCGCTGCAACGGCTGAAGGCAACACTTGGACAGAGCTTCGGGCTGCTGGTCCAGGCGGTCCGGCGGGCCTCTCGGCTGGCCATCACCATGGAGGCACGTGGTTTTGGCGGCGGGCAGAGAACGTGGGCCCGGGAATCCACCTACTCGCTTCTGGATGTCTGGGTGCTCCTGGGCGGCCTCGTCATCGCTGCAGCTGCGGTACTCACTGCCGTCGGCGCTGGAACGTGGAGTTTTGTCTGGCGCTAGCGCTTCCAACTACAGATATCGCACTATGCGGGTAGCGTGTGATGTTTACCGCTGAATCAGCGATTTGTTGTCCGCTTCTAACTCATTTGTGATATTTTTTTGAGTATGACGCAACCTACCGCCGAACATGTAGGCCTCCTGCTCCGCAACGCGCGAAGCGAAAAGGGCTGGACGCAGGGGCAGTTGGCTTCTGAGCTGGGAACCAGCCAGAGCGCTATCGCCCGAATGGAGCAGGGCAAACAGAATCTCAGCCTCCGAATGATCGAACGGTTGGAGGCCATCTTCGGCCGCTCCATCGTCAAGGTCGGCAAACCGCAGATGACGCACCTCCGGGTGGAAGGCGGTCACACGCTATCCGGTGAAGTGGATGTCAACAGCAGCAAGAATGCCGGCGTGGCCCTGTTGTGTGCCAGCTTGATCAACCGGGGCACCACCACGCTGCGTCGCTTGGCCCGCATTGAGGAGGTCAACAGGATCGTTGAGGTGCTGACGTCCATCGGCGTCGAATGCACCTGGCTCAACGGCAGTGACCTCCGTATCCGCAGGCCTGAAGTCCTTGACCTTGAGTCGATGGACGTGGAGGCTGCTCGCCGTACACGCAGCGTCATCATGCTGCTCGGGCCGCTCCTGGACGAGACCGCCGAGTACCTGCTTCCGTATGCCGGTGGATGCGACCTCGGCACGCGAACCGTCGAACCACACATGCAGGCATTGCGCCAGTTCGGGCTCACTGTGGGGGCAAAGTCCGGCTTCTACTCCGTGGTTGCACCCCCTGCTGATGGGCACGACCGTTCCTTCGTCCTCTCCGAACGTGGCGACACCGTCACCGAGAACGCAATCATGGCTGCTGCACACCGTGAGGGCACCACCGTGATCCGTAACGCGAGCCCCAATTACATGGTCCAGGATCTTTGCTTCTACTTGCAGGGCCTGGGCGTCACCATCGAGGGCGTCGGCACAACTACATTGAAGATCACGGGCCGGTCATCCATAGATGTGGAGATCGAGTACTTCCCTTCAGAGGATCCCATCGAGGCCATGAGCCTGATCACTGCGGGCATCGTGACCAACTCCGAGGTCACCATCCGCCGGGTACCTATCGAATTCATGGAAATCGAGCTGGCAACCCTGGAACAGATGGGCCAGAAGCTCGAAATCTCAGGCGAATACATGGCCCGCAACGGCAGGACGCGTTTGGTGGATGTCACCACCAAGCCCTCCGAGCTCCACGCGCCACAGGACAAGATCCACCCCATGCCGTTCCCTGGGCTCAACATCGACAACCTGCCCTTCTTCGCCGTGATTGCGGGCAACGCCGAGGGCCAGACCATGATCCACGACTGGGTCTACGAGAACCGCGCCATCTACCTGACGGAGCTCAACAAGCTGGGCGCCCAGGTGCAACTCCTGGACCCGCACCGGATCTACGTGAACGGTCCCACCAAGTGGCGGGCCGCGGAGATCGGTTGCCCACCAGCCCTGCGTCCGGCAGCCTGCCTGCTCCTGGCGATGTTGGCTGCGCGTGGAACCTCGGAGCTTCGCAACATCTACGTGATCGAACGTGGTTACGAGGACCTCGCCGAGCGTCTGAACACCATTGGCGCCAAAGTGGAGTACTTCCAGGACTAGGCACGCTTTTCTGCTGGATCATCCAGCTTGCCACGTGGGGTGGAGCCCGGATTTCCCGGGGACGCCACGTCGGCAATGGAGGGATGGTCCAGCAGAATTTCTCCGGCCGCATGAAGCAGAATGGTGCCATGCGGACTTTCGGGGTGGAGGAAGAGCTACTCATCGTCGATCCTGTCACGGGCGAGCCCTTGGCCCTCGCGGATGCGCTGCTGGCAGGAACGGAACCCGCGCCTGAAACAGGGATGGGGCTGAGCCACGAACTGAAGCTGGAACAAATCGAAACCCAGACCCGCCCGTGCCATAGCTACAGTGAGCTCCTCCAGCAGATCCGGCGCGGACGTGCGATGGCCAATGACGGAGCCAGGAAACACAACGCCCGGGTGGCCGCGCTTGCCACGTCACCCCTGGCTAAGAACACCCATACGACTCCAGATCCGCGCTTTGCCGTGATGCTTGAACGCTTCGGGTTGACGGCCCACGAGCAACTGACGTGCGGCTTCCATGTGCACACTGCCGTGGAGTCGCCTGAAGAGGGCGTGGTGGTCCTCGATCACATTCGCGACAAACTTGCTGTTTTAACGGCCATCAGCGCCAATTCCCCATACTGGCGTGGGCTGCCCACGGGTTTCGAGAGCTACCGGATCCAGGCCTGGAACCGGTGGCCGACGTCCGGGCCTTCTGCCGTTTTTGGCTCCTTGACTGCCTACCGGCGCATGGTCCAGCGCCTCCTGGACACGGGTGTGCTCCTTGACGAGGGCATGATCTACTTCGACGCCCGCATCTCCCGCAACCATCCCACCGTGGAAGTGAGGGTGGCTGACGTCTGCCTCCGCTCGGAAGACGCGGCATTGATCGCAGTGCTGGTAAGGGCATTGGTTGAGACTGCTTCCCTGGAAATGCTCGACGGCGTTGAGCCCGCCTCAGTCCCGACGGCCCTGCTCCGGATGGCGAGTTGGCAAGCGAGCAATTCGGGACTTCGCGGAGACCTCCTGGACTTTAGCGACTTCCGTCCCCAACCGGCCGCAGATGTGGTCTGGGCATTGGTGGATTATCTGAGCCCCGTCCTGGACGACCAAGGTGAACTGGAACTGGTGAAGGCTGGAATCTCGGACATCCTTGAGCGCGGGAACGGAGCCCGGGAGCAACGCGAAGCAGCAGAGCGTTTCAACAATCGGCAACGTGAGGCACAAAATCCGCCGGGGAGTCCGCCCAGCAATGAGGCGCTGGGAGCGGTGGTTGGACATGCGGTGAAGATGACGCTTCGTGGCGCTACCGCAGACTCGCACAAGGATCCGGCCCCCATCCTGACCAGGGTCCGCCGGCCCTAGGCTTCAGTGGGATCTGTCTCTTCCCATGTCATCAGGTACGCCCCAGTCAAGCCCTCGACCAGGTAGAACACGAATGGTGGGATGTCCTTCTTGGCCACAAGGATGGCGCCGTAGATGGGCGCGCTGGCTGCGGCCGTGACCCCGATCCATCGTTTGGCGGGCGACGCCAAGAGGCTTCCGCCCAGCGCCACCAAGGCAAGAACGTGGAGCCCGGAGTAGGCGAGGAATGGCGCATTGGATCCCCGGCCGTAGGCAAAGCGTTCCAGGTCCGAGGCCCGGCGGGACAAACTCGACACAAAGAGCGGTGCCCCTGCCAGCAAAGAGACCGCGGCTGCAACAGCCCACCGCTTCGCCCGTCCGCCCGGAAGACGACGGGCAAAGGCTGCGAATCCCACAGGCACCGCGACGGTTCCAGCCGCTGCGAGGTGCTGCCCAATAACCCAGCCACGCTCGCCGGCCTCAAGCATACGAAGACGTTCGGCGGCGTCGGGAGTGATGTAAACGCGCGACACCGGCGAAATACCTGCAAACCAGATCGCCGTGCCGGCAACGATGACCGCTCCGGCACGGCGATAGGGATGATTCCCGCTCATGCGAGACAGGTTAGACCTGCTTGAGGGCCTTCTCCAGATCCAGAATGAGATCGTCTACATCTTCCAGGCCAACGGACAGACGGACCACGCCGTCGGTCAGCCCGATGGCCGCGCGACCTTCCGGACCCATGGCCCTATGGGTGGTAGTGGCCGGGTGCGTGATGAGGGATTTGGAGTCGCCCAGGTTGTTGGAGATGTCTATGACGCGCAGACCGTCCAGCAACGCGAACGCGRCATCCTTGGCGGACCGCCCGGAAGAAGGCAGCAACTCGAATGTCAGCACGGTACCGCCGGCCTTCATCTGCTTTGCAGCGAGCTCGTACTGCGGGTGCGATTTCAGCAACGGGTACTTGACCCAGCTGATGGCGGGTTGCTGCTCAAGCCATTCCGCGATTTTCAAAGCGGAGGCCGAGCTGTGGTTCACGCGCAGGCCGATGGTCTCCAGTCCCTTGGTCAACACCCACGCGTTGAACGCGGAGAGCGACGGTCCGGTGTGCCGCATCAACTGCTTGACCGGGCCATCGATGAATTCCTTGGTGCCCATGATCGCGCCGCCGAGGACGCGCCCCTGGCCATCGATGTGCTTGGTGCCGGAGTAAACAATGACGTCTGCGCCCAAGTCACCGCAACGCTGCAGCAGGGGAGTGGCAAAGACGTTGTCGACGACGACGGTCGCTCCCGCTGCATGCGCGAGCTCGCTGACGGCGGCGATGTCCACGATTTCCTGCATCGGGTTGGACGGCGACTCGAAGAACACAGCGGTGGTGGGTTCGGAGAGGGCAGCACGCCACTGATCGAGGTCGGGACCATCGACAAACACGGTCTCTACGCCCCAGCGCGGCAGGATCTCATTGAGGATCACGAAGCACGAGCCGAACAGGGAGCGGGCGGCAACCACGCGATCACCCGCAGCCAACAGGGCACCCAAGGCGGTGAACACAGCGGACATGCCGGACGCCGTCGCAAAGCAAGCCTCGGTTCCTTCGAGCAACCGCAACCGCTCTTGGAACGTGGCCACGGACGGGTTGCCGTAGCGGGAGTAAACGAAGCGTTCGTCCTCGCCAGTGAAGGCGCGTTCGGCGGCGGCAGCGGATTCGTAGACGAAGCCGGAGTTCAGGAAAACGGGTTCGGACGTCTCCTGGAAGTTGGTACGGTCAAGGCCACCGCGTACTGCCTGGGTGTCAGGGCTCCAGCTGGCGGCATCGGGATTGAAAGTCACTTAGTCGTTCCCCAGGTTGGTCGGCAGGCCACGGTTCTTCCAGCCGTTGATGGTGCGTTCGCCATACCGGTCCGGGTCACCTTCGAAGCCCTCTAGGACGTTGTAGGCGGTGAATCCGGCCTGCGTCGCGGCGATGGCAGCAGAGATGGAGCGCTGGCCTGAGCGGCAAATGAAAACGAGTTCCACGCCCTCGCCCTCAGGTGCCTGCTGCTGCAGGTCCTCGAGGAAACGGGAGTTGGGAATGCCGCCGGCGAGGTTCCACTGAATGAACAGGGGATCGTTCTCTGTGGCTTTGGTGTCCGGAATGCCGATGTGTGCCCACTCGGCCTCGGTGCGGACGTCTACCAGGATTGCGCCTTCTTCAAGCTTGGCCCATGCGTCCTGCGGGGTCAGGTCACCTGCGTAACTCATGCGTGTCCCTCGAATGCTTCTTCGTCGTCGTCGTTCTCCAACTGGTCAACAGCATTCGCGACGGCGGCGTCTGCGTTGGCGATGGCCGTGGGCAGCACGACGGCCTGCGCCACGATGACATCCGTGCCATTGAACGTGGCTGCCGGGCTGCCGTGGAGCACGTAGCCGTCGGCGAGGGCCGTGGTGATCCGCTCGCAGAATTCACGGGTATCCGGACCTGTAATCAGGCGGTAGGAGAGTTTTTCTTCAGTGGGTTCAGGCATTGGCTGGTGCTCCTCAGTCACGCTTGCAGTTCGAAGTGTCGATACGCCGAGTAGTCACCTGAGGCACCCCGCCGGAGAGAGGGTTGCCGACCAGCAAGTCAGGGCTTGGCGCTGGTGCTCATTACTCAAGAAAAACGTAACATCCCGCGGCGGCGGCCCGCACTTGCAAGCGGTTACGCGGCCGTCATGTTGCGTAACCGGCCGGTGCTGGAGTAGCAGCCCAAATGTGACGCCCCGGGAGCATAATTGACGCAGTACGACCCCCTGTAACTTCGCAAGAAATCAGGTCGCGGTGAACGGACAAGGCAGCTCTACACTCAAGCCCATGCTGCATTTTGGATGGTTCGTGGGGCACGGGTTCGGTGTCCAGGGCTGGGGAACACCCGGCTACAGCCTGGGCTACGACTGGAAGAAACCTGCCCTGTATCAAGACGCCGTGCGCGCGTTTGAGCAATCCGGCCTTGACCTTTTCATCATCGAGGATTCCCTTACTGTTCCTGATACTTATGGCGGCACTGCCGAGGTCTCGCTGGCACACGCCTCCTTTGCGCCTAAGCATGATCCTTTGGCGCTGGTCCCGTACCTTCTTTCCGCCACCGAGCACCTTGGAATTGTGCCGACGGTCAGCGCATCGTTCTACCCGCCCTTCACTGCCGCCCGGCTCCTGGCCACGCTGCAGCACTTCTCCGAGGGGCAGCTCGGCTGGAACGTTGTCACTTCCGGCAGTGACCTGGCAGCACAGAATTACGGTTTGGACCAGCAGATTGAACACGACCTTCGGTATGAGAAGGCGGAGGAATTCGTCGACGTCGTACGGAGGCTTTGGCGGAGCTGGGAACCTGACGCGGTGCTCGAGGACGTTGAGGCCGGCAGATTCGCCGACCACACCAAAGTGCACCCTATTAACCACCAGGGCGACTTCTTCAAGGTCCGCGGTCCGCTGAACACCGCACCTCTGACGGAGGAGCCCGTACTGGTTCAAGCCGGTGCTTCTCCTCGGGGCAAAGCGTTCGCGGGTGGGCATGCCGATGTGGCGATCGCCTTGGCGCGTGGCGTGGACGGCATGAAGGCCTACCGGGATTCCATCCGTGCCGAGGCTGCCAAGGCGGGCAGGAACCCCGACGACGTCAAGGTACTTTTCGTGCTCAAGCCCACCGTGGTTGGTTCATCAGCCGAGGCCGAGGAGTTGCGTGCACAGCGCCGGGAGCTTACCCAGCGTGATATCGACAGCCAGCTCAACTCGATCTCCTACCTGTCCGTGATCGACTTCAAGCAGTTCGACCTCGATGCGCCGTTGCCTGAATTGAGCACCAACAGCAACCAAGGCACATTGGAGCACTTCGCCAAAGCAGCGCCTCCGGGGTCTACCCTGCGCCAGATCCTTCAGGCACGCAGCGGTGGTGCCGGCGATTCGATCATTGGCACGGTTGGTGAACTCGCGGACTACCTTGAGGAGACTGGCGAGGCTGTGGGTGGCGACGGCTTCCTCTTCTCTGGCTTCGTGGACCCCGTCACCGTGCACGGAGTGCTGGACAAGCTCACTCCCGAACTGCGACGCCGTGGCCTGTTGAGGAAGAGTTACGGCGACGGCGGCTTCCGCCAGAATCTTCTGGACTTCTGACCATGTCTTCCGAACCAATCCCCTCCGAGCCCATTTCCTCCGAGCCCAGGACCCTGTTGATCGGCACATCGCCGGTGGACCCTGAAAGCGTGGGGCAGGCTGCCTTGGATCCGGCGTTTCACGTGAAACTCAACCAAGATGCGTTGTCTTTGATCACCCTCTCACGCGAAGTGTTGGAGCGCGCTTCGACGTCGGGGCAGAGAATCTACGGCCTCAACACACTCCTCGGGTCCGGACGCGATACGGCTGTAGAGGAGAAGTCGGTCCTGGCGTACCAGATCCAGGTAGTCAGGTACCACAACAGTGGTGTGGGCGACTATCTGGACCGACCATCTTCCCGCGCTGTGATCCTCGCACGGCTCATCGGTTTCAGCCGCGGCGGCTCCGGTGTCCGCCCGGAGACGGCCCAGTTTTATGCCGAACTGCTCAACCGCGGAGTTCTACCCGCCATCCCGCGCGACGGCTCAGTCGGCTCGTCGGACCTCACCCAACTCGCCGCCGTCGCCGCCGTTGCCATCGGTGAAGGTGAAGCGTTCGATGCGGACGGCACCTTGGTGCCCGGGGCCAAAGCGCTCGCCGACGCCGGTCTACAGCCGCTGCGGCTCGCGCCCGGTGAGGCCCTGGCCCTGGTCAGCGCAAACGCCTACTCGGTGGGGGCCGGCACCCTCGCCTTGGTGCGCCTGCAGCAGCTGGCGGAACTTGCCGACGTCGCGCTTTCGCTGTCCTTGGAAACCATTGCAAGATACGACGGCGGCGGGAACCTCAGCCCGTTTTCGCCGGTTATTCAGGCGGGAAAGGCGGTGGACGGGCAGAAGGACTCGGCGGCCGCGGTACGTTACCTGTTGCGCGGCGGCTGGTTAGAGGACGTTCGTCCCGAAGTCTCGGTGCAGGACGCTTTGTCATTCCGTGCTGCGCCCCAAACGCATGGCGCTTTTCGTTCCTTGGTTTCACAGCTTGGCGCTGCATTGAGCGTGGAGTTGAACGGGCGAGGCGACAACCCGTTGGTGGATATCGAAACGGGGCACATGGTGTCCGGCGGGAACTTTCAACCGATGCAGCTGGCTCTTTCCTTTGAGGGCCTGCGGCTTGCTCTGGCGCACGTGGGCATTTCCAGCGAGCGGCGTATCGCCAAGCTGTATCCGCCACAACGGGTGATCCGGGCGAGGCATCTGGACGCTGCCGCCAGGCACCAGGAGGATGCGTCGTCGAATGGGGTTTCTGAGTCCGGGCCGGCCGCAGGCCTTGTGGAGGAGGAGTTGCCCGGGTTGCTCTGGTACTCAGCAGCTGGACTGCTATCCGAACTGAAGTTCCTGGCAGCGCCGGCGACGCTCGGGGCACCCACCCTCTCGGCCGACGTCGAGGACCACTCCACCTTGGCGCCGCTGGCATTGCAGCAACTCGAAAAGTCCGTGGAGGCTTTGGAGAAACTGCTTGCCATTGAGGCGCTGACGGCGTCGTATTTGCTGCTCGAAGCGGGAGCCGCGCAGCCGCTCGGGAAGGGGACTGGCGCCGTCGCGGGCCGGCTGGCTGATGTGCTGGCGGATCGGCCGTCGGCTCCGGATCTGGTGGAGCGCGCGCGACGTGAATTGCGTGATGTGGTGGCGCAGGAATTGCCGCCTACGCCTCAAAGGGAGGGGACCACGTGAGTACCGCAATCCGCAAACATGGCGCACACTCGGCGGCGGGGTTGCCTGATGGGCTGGATGCCTCCGTCCTGGACAAAGTGGGCAACACTCCGCTGGTGAAATTGGAGGCGCTGGGCCGTGGATTGGGCAGCACCATCCACATCAAGCTTGAGTCCGAGAACCCAGGCGGATCGATCAAGGACCGTACTGCGTTGAGCATGGTCCGGGCGGCCGAGCGCTCCGGAGAGTTACAGCCGGGCGCAACCATTGTGGAAAGCACCTCCGGCAATACCGGCATCGGTCTGGCGCTCATTGGGCGGTTGACGGGGCATCCCGTGGTGGTGGTCACCGGCGACACCATCTCCCAGGAGAAGCTCGCCGCGCTCCACAGCTACGGGGCGCGCGTGGTCCTGACGGACTGGAGCGCGCCCTCAGAATCGCCGGAGAACGCCCGCGCTGTGGCAGCGCGCATCACGGCTGGGACGCCTGGTGCCTGGCGGCCCATGCAGTTCGATAACCCTGCCAATCCAGCCGCACATTATGAAACGACAGGACCGGAAATCTGGGAGCAGACCCACGGGTTGGTTACGCATTTTGTGGCCGGCATCGGAACCGGCGGGACGATCAGCGGCAATGGCCGGTTCCTGAAAGAGAAAGTTGCAGCTTTGCGGCCGGGCGGGCACCTTGAAGTGGTGGGCGCCGACCCCTACGGCTCCGCCTACAGCGGGGGACATCCCGGCGAGATCCTGGTGGACGGTGTGGGTAACTCCTGGCCCCAGGCTGAATGGCCCAAGGCCTTTGACCGCTCCATTGTTGACCGTTTCCTGCGCATTCCTAACGACGAGGTCTACTCCACGGTGCATCGGCTCCTCGACGAAGAAGGGCTTGCGCTTGGTCCGTCATCCGGGCTCGCGGTGGCCGCTGCCCTGCGGGTGGCGCGGGCCGCGCCCCACGGTTCCGTGGTGGTGGCCATAGCCCCCGACGCCGGCACGAACTACCTGAGTAAGGCCTTCAACCCGGTGTGGCTGGCAGAGCACGGAATCCACCTGGCCCGCGACGCCACCGACTAGCACCCTCTCTCACATCCAACGGCTATTGGGCGGTTGCTCTCTCACATCCACCGGCTTTTGGCCGGTTGTTCTTTCACATCCACCGGCTTTTGGGCGGTTGCTCTCTCACGTCCGCACCGCCACGGGGTGCACCCGCCCTCCAACGGGCGCACCCCGAGCGGCGCTTAGCCGGCCGCGAGCCTCCTGATCAACTCCGACTGACCAGGGAACTGCGCCACGAGTGCCTCCACATCTTCACTCGTGGGCTTCGCGGAATCGCTCGGTTCGTAGCCGGGCGACAGGCTGCAGCTGATCAGGACAAAGCCGTCCCCAGCCAACTCGGCCCCGAACCACGTGGAATGCGGCGCCGCGCCATGCAGGATTTCACCAGCGTCCGGGTCCGGACCGAAGACCGTTGATGAGTATCCGTCTGTCTGCGAAAAGACGTGCAGCCGTATTGATGCACCCAGATGGAAGAACCACAACTCGGCCTGCTTCAAGGTGTGCAACTGAAGGACTTCGCCCGCCTGCAGCAGGTACCAGTTGGAGCTGTACAGCGGATGGTCACTGCCGAAACGCGGAGGCAAGGCYGGACCAGCGATCAACTCGTCGCTCACCATTGCCGGCGCGAACCAGCCGCCAACGCCTGACGGCGTCATGTCCAACCGCTTGATCCATTCCTTCGCGTCGGGGCTGGCGGAGTCCGGGCTGGCTGAATGCGGGCTGGCTGAATCCCGGTTGGCGGAGTGGATGCCCGGGCGCCCGGCCGCCAGATTCACGTCAGTCATTGGGAGGATCCGCCAGTGAGAAGCAGACCGTGATCCCGATGATCGCGCCCGTGTCCAGCGACCGAAGGAGCCCCTTCTGGGTCACGATGTGCACGTTCACGTTCCCGCCATCCTTCAGCGGGACTTCGATGACTTCGTGGAAGTTGAGCAACGGCCTGCCACTCGTCATCACCTCCTTGTCATGGGCAACATGGGCCGCCCGTGAGTCCTGATGCCCGATCAGTTGGTCCTTGGTCATCCCCACGAGGTCGGCGAAGTTCTGGTTCACCCATAGGAAAACGGAGTTCGCATCCTTGACCACCCAATACACGCCGTCCTGCCTGTCCAGAACGTCGGCGACTGTCATCGGCGGCAAGGTGGGCAGGACTGCCGGATCCAGGGCCGGAACCGCGGTCACAGCGCAACTCCCGTACCGCCGTCGGCCTCCAACCGCTCGGCGAGGTCCTGCGTCAACGCAACCATGGTCATGGTTGGATTCCAGGACCCGCCGGTTGGCCACAATGAACCACCCGCTACGTAGACATTTTCGACGCCGTTGAGGCGGTAGTCGGTGCCGACGGTGGAGTCCTCCTCCTCGCCAATAGGAAGGCTCGAGCTCTCGTGCACGAGCCCCGGCACACGGCGTTCGGGAATGCCCGGCCGGTCCGATCCCCAGGTTCCGGTGTCCGGGTCGCCGTGCCAATACTCCACGTGATCCGCCCCATCGGGTGACAAAACGCGCTCCAACATCTGGAAGGTTCCCTCATCCATGGTGTCCCACGTGGCATCGTCCGTGGAGTTGGCCAGCACCTGCAAAGTCACGTTATTGGTGGGGTCCGCTCCGCCGGAGTAGCGCAGATGGTTTTCAGGGTTATCAATGTCCAATTCGCCCAGTACCGCACATACGAACACCAGGTAGTCCTCTGACGACTGGAGTTGGGCCAGCGACGCTGTTGCGACGACGTCGGGGGCATACCGCTCGGACTTCTGGGCGTTCTTGTCCGGGCTCCGGTCCGAAAGCACTGAAAGCTGCACGTGGTACTGCATGCCAGCGGGGCTCATGCCCGCCATGTAGATGGCAGCCAGTTCCAACTCTCCCAGGGCCTCACTGAAGTCAAAGTCCTTGCGGGGAACCCTTGCCACGACGGATGTGATGAAGTGGGCGCTGAACTGCTCACCAACTCCAGGTACTTCCGGGAAGGAATTGAGGACCAGAGTGGCAGGTGGCAACGTGCCCATGGCAAGCACCAGGTTTGCGTTTCCGATGTTCACCACGCCCCGGGTGGTATCGAGCGCTGTGGCCCGGCCGTCCTGCTGGATGATGCTGTTCACCGTGCAGTCGGTAATGATGCGGAGCGGCGATCCCTTCCCTGCCGCTGCCAACCGCTGCTGCTTGTCCGATAGTTCAAGCAAGACCGACGGCGTGGAGAATTTGGCGAAGTCAATGCCTGAGGTCGCGCCCGAAGCTGCTGCCAGCGGTGCCGGCATGGATCGGGTGGCGGAATCGATCTTGTGCAGACCCACCGCCAGCCGATCCTGAAGCGCCTTCTGCATGATCCCGTAGACCGGGCGGGTGTTGTTGATGAGATCAACGACGTCGGCAGACGCGCCGGCGTCGATTTGGTCGGCGCTGACCACATTCAGCAGGTCCTCTGCAGTGGTGAAATGCGCCTTTGCGGCATCCATGACGGTGCGCGGCCATCCACGCATCTCATCCTCTTCAGGGCGCGGACACCAGGCACTCCACATAATGGAGCGGCCACCATAGAAGGGGACCATGCCGTGCTGCCAGGAGATCTTGCCAGCGGGTTGGTTGGCCGTGGCTGCAGCCAGCGTCCACGGGAATGTTTCAGAAAGCCCGCCAAGGGTTTCGCGGTAGGGCAACGGAAGGTTTTGGAAATGCTGGGGCAAGAAGAACGGGCCCCGCTCAATAACCAGGATCCTGGCTTGCGGGTTAATCGTCAGGGTCCTCTCTGCGAACGCGTACCCGCAGAACCCGCTGCCGATGACTATATGGTCGAATTGCTCCGTTTCGCGGACGTCTTTCCATTCTTCCTGGCTAAGGAAGAATACGTGATCCATGACCTTCTGCGGAGACGGATCCTGGGGTCCGGGTGTGGGAAACCCGTGGTTGAAATTCTGGGACGAAGAAACTGCACTCACAATGATGCCCTCCATCAACATTCTGTTCTCACGGCGTAGTGAAAACAGTGTGTCCTGCCGGACAGAGAGGGAGTTCTCCCGCCCCAGCAGGGATCACTGCGCCTCAGTGAATCACTGTTGGAATGGGCGCGCAATAGATACTGGAAGCGTATTTATTTGCGTCATTGAGTGCGTCCATCATTTGCCATGATTAGTAGTCAAGTATCATTTTCAGTATGTGATGAAGTGGTCATAAATTAGTCAATAATGCGGGCTGGTGGGACGCGTTTGCACCGGATGAGGCTGGCATTCCAAAGCGGGGTGCTCTTGGGCGGCCCGGCACTCCGAGCCGGTTGCGCTAGGCTCCAAGCATGCCTGAACAGGAAACAAAAGCACGTCTCGCCGGCTATCTGGATAAGCAACAGCCCGAGCTTTACGCAACACTGAGCCACTATGCCCAGCAGGTGATTGGGGAAGCCGACCGGACAGGTGTCCCACGCCGGACCATCGAACTTCTGAACTACCTTGCCTCGCAGATCAATGGCTGCGCATTCTGCTTGGACCTGCACCATCGCAGGGCGTTGGGGTACGGCGAAACGGAACAGCGTCTGTCTTTGGTAGCTGTCTACAAGGAAGTGACGCTGTTCGAGCCGGCCGAACGGCTGGCCATGGAAATCACGGAGCAAATCACCCGCATGAGCACGTCACGGCCGAGCCCGGAACTCTTCGAGCGGGCCCGGGAACACTATAACGACGAGCAAATCAGTGTCCTGTGCATGGCAGCCATTGGAATCAATGCCTTCAACCGCCTGTCCATCCTGAGCGAGCACCCGGTCAGGACGGTCAAGCCGAAGTCCTAAATCTGGCAGGCCCTGTGGCGTCCTGACCTCCTTTCAAACAACATCAGCCCCTGGGCAACCCCGTAAAGGTTGTCCAGGGGCTGATTTGCAGGCAAAGAAGCTCAGGGGCCACGGCGACTAGACGCCAACCGCCTTCTTGAGTGACCGGCGTCGTCCGTACTTGAAGTAGAAGAACGCGTAGCAGGCGCCTACGAACGGGACGCCGAAGAGCAGTGCCGCCACCTGGTTGGGGTCGAACGCGATGCCGATCAAGGAAACTACGCACAGCGCGAACGCCAGGATCGGAACCAAGGGAAAGAGCGGCGCCTTGTACGGGAGCGTGCTGAGGTCGCCGCCGTTCTTGATAAACGTKCGCCTGTACACGAAGTGCGAGGCAACGATGGACATCCACACGCCCACGGTAGCGAAGCCGGCAATCGAGACAAGCACCAGGTACACGGTTGCCGGCGCAACGATGCTGCTGATCAGCGAGGCCAAGCCGCCGAGCATGCTGACGCACAAGGCAATCATTGGGATCCCACGCTTGGTCAGCTTCCTGAACGCCTTGGGTGCGTGTCCTTCGTCGGCCAGCGAGAAGAGCATGCGGGCGCAGGAGTAGAGTCCGCAGTTTCCAGCCGACAACAGCGCAGTGATGATCACGAAGTTCATGATGTCCGCAGCGAACGGAATGCCGAGCATCGAGAAGACGGTGACGAACGGGCTTTCGTCCACGCTGACCTTCTCGTAAGGGATGGTGGCGGCGATAACGGTAATCGCGCCGACAAAGAAGATCATGAGACGGATGACCGTGGTCCGCATGGCCTTGGGGATGTTGGCGCCGGGATTGGATGTTTCGCCGGCGGCCACACCGATCAGTTCGGAGCCCGAGAAGGCGTAGAACACTGCCAGGCAGGTGACGAACACGCCCGTGAAGCCGTTGGGGAAAAGCCCTTCGGGCGTGCTGAAGTTGCTGGTGAGCGAGGGGTATTCGCCTGCGGCGAGCGGGTGGAAGCCCATCAGAGCGGCGCCGCCCAGGATAATCAGGCCGACGACGGCGGCAACCTTGATGAGCGCGAACCAGAACTCAGATTCACCAAAGACTCGCGATGAAATGGCGTTCAGCGTGAACAGGACCGTGGCGAATACGAAGCACCAGATCCAGACGTCGACGCCAGGGAACCAGCGTTGCATGAGCAGGCCGGCCGCAGTGAATTCCGAACCCAGCGCCACCGCCCAGCAAAGCCAGTAGAGCCAGGCTGTCGCGAAGCCAGTGGCGGGTCCGATGGTCCGGGCGGCGTAGATGTGGAAGGCACCTGAAACGGGGAACGCAACGGCGAGTTCCCCGAGGCATGCCATCACCAGGTAGACCACCACGGCTCCGATGAGGAACGCGAGAACGGCGCCCAAGGGGCCGGCGGTGGCAATGGTGTAGCCCGAACTGACGAACAGGCCTGAGCCGATGACGCCGCCCATGGCAATCATCACCAGGTGCCGGGCCTCCATGGACCGGCGAAGTCCTGTCTGTGAGGCGCCAGTCTCCGACTGGGCCTCGGGTGCCGATGCCTCGGCTGTTGTGGGGGAGCTGTGTCCCATATTCCCTCCGGGAAGTTAGCCAGCAAAGTCTGAAGTGGTGTCAGGCGGACGTGATCCAACTAACACGAGAACAAGATTCATCACACGACGGACACCCATTTCAAGGAGGATAAGGAACGTGATTGAACCTCTGTGAAGCTCAATGCTGAGGCAAAGAATTCCTTATCAATGAGTCATGCGAGCAATTACTCTACTTGTGATCTGCTAAGTTCCAAGCGGAGCAGAGTAGGCCTCAGTCTGGCCGGCCGGAATTACTCGATTCCGGCAAACAACTCATTCAGTTCTTCTGTGAGCTGCTTCCGGACAGCGGGCGTGCCGATCTCCTGGCCGTTAATGTGATTCACCGGCGCGATCAAGCGGATGCTCGATATGAGCCAAACGGCGTCGGCATCGAACAGGTCCTGTGGCACCAGCGGCCCGTAGCCGAGCTCCCACCCGGCTGCCTTTGCGGCGGCGAAAAGGGCGCCCTGCGATGTGCCGGGCAGGATCCCGCTATCGTGCTGCGGCGTGATGAGCCGGCGAACCGTCCTGACGGAACCTTCGCCGTCGTCGACTGTGTCCAGGTGGGCAAGCAACACGGTGGACGTCGGCCCCTCGAGGACACGACCATCCGTGGAGGTGAAGATGGCGTCATCTGCACCCTGTTTGTGCGCGTAGCGCAGCGCCGCCATGTTCACGGCATAGGACAGTGTCTTTGCTCCCAACAGCAGCCACGGCGCACGCTCACCGGCCTCGGTGTCAAAGCCACGGTCCAGAAGTACGACGTCGATGCCCGTCTCGCGCTGCCGGCGGCTGCCCGCGGGTGAGGGCGAAGCCTGTACCCAGCATGTGGGGCTCGCCGCGCCTTCAATTCCACGGGTCACGATCAGCTTGACGACGACTTCGTCCTCTTCGGGCGTGGGTGCCGGGTAATTACCGCGGAACTCTGTAATCGCCGTGTCAATTGCTCGTCGCCAGGCATCCTGCTCCGGGATCGCCAAGTCCAAAGCCGCCGCGGAACTGCCCAAACGGTTCAAATGTGCCTGCACTTTGCGTGCGCGTCCCTGGACGGCGAGCAGCGACTCGAACACGCCATCGCCACGGGTAGCGCCGAGGTCGGTGGCCATGAGCTGGGGCTGGCTGGAATCGGCAATGCGGCCGTTTTCGAAGGCTGGGTCCAGGAAAACGAGGACCGTAGGGGCAGGTGAAGTCATGCTCCAAGCTTAGTGCGGCCCTCCAAAGGACCGGGCGGATAGGCTGTGGTTACCGTTAGTTCTTGGACCGTGGGGGTTGTGGAGTGCTTTTTCCTTTTCCGATTGGCCTGGAGTGGACGTGGCTTCTGGGTGCTTGGGCCATTGCGGAAGTCATCATGCGCATCGTTCTGCTGGGCATCATCCCCGGTAACCGTCGCCCCACTACGGCCATGGCCTGGCTTCTGGCTGTTTTCCTCGTCCCGACCGTAGGATTCGTGCTCTTCCTGCTTTTTGGAAATTTCCGCTTGTCCAAGCGGCGGCGTCAGCAGCAGGAACAAGTTAATCATCGCGTTCGGGCGGTGACCTCTGACCTGTCCGATCCTGTGAGTACCTATTCCGGCCCGGAGTGGGTGAAGTCCGCAGGTGAGCTGAACCACCGCCTTGGCTCGCTGCCCATGGTTGACGGCAACAAGGTGGAGCTCATTCCTGGTTATGAGGAGTCCATCAAAGCCATGGCCGAGGCCGTGCGGGGAGCTACGGACTATATCAACGCGGAGTTCTACATCATGAGCAGCGACTTCGTGACGGACGAGTTGCTCACCGAACTGGAGAAGGCCGCCGAGCGCGGTGTCACCGTCAGGTTGCTCTTCGACCACATCGGAACGTTGCGCATCAAGGGCTACCGTCGGCTGGTCCGCCGGCTCAAGGCAGGCCAGATCCAGTGGAAGCGAATGTTGCCCCTGCTTCCGATCCACGGCCAATGGCGCCGCCCGGACCTTAGAAACCACCGCAAGATCCTGGTCATCGATGGGACACTGGCGTTCACGGRCTCGCAGAACCTGATCGAGCCGTCCTACAACAACCCCAAGCATCGCCGTGCGGGCCGTCAATGGGTTGAGCTCATGGCCCGGCTCGAGGGTCCCATCGTGGCCACCCTGAACGTAGTTTTCGCCACGGACTGGCTCAGCGAAACCGACGAGTCACTCGAAAGCCAGCTTCGCCTGCCCTCCCAACCCTCCCCGGGGAACGTCACCGCCCAGGTGGTCCCAAGTGGTCCGGGGTTCGCCACGGAGAACAACCTGCGCCTGTTCAATACGCTGATCTACTCGGCGCAGCACAGGATCTCCATTTGCAGCCCGTACTTCGTGCCCGATGACTCCCTGCTCTACGCCATCACCACGGCGGCCCAGCGGGGCGTTGATGTGGAACTCTTCGTCTCCGAAAAGGGCGACCAATTCCTCGTCCACCACGCCCAGCGGTCCTATTACGAGGCTCTCCTCGGAGCAGGTGTCCGCATCTACCTGTACCGCGCTCCGTACGTACTCCACGCCAAGCACTTCACCATCGACGACGAAGTTGCGGTTCTCGGCTCCAGCAATATGGACATGCGCTCCTTCTCCCTGAACATGGAGGTTTCGGTGATGCTCCTGGGCGCCGAAACCGTGAACCTCATGCGGGCCGTGGAATCCACGTATCGCGAGGTATCCCGTGAGCTTACGTTGGATGACTGGATGGATAGACCCCCGTTGGCCAAGTATGTGGATAACGTCGCGAGATTGACGGCGACGCTCCAATAGGCTGCTCAGCCTGGGAAGTCAGCCCCCAGCGTCGACAACACGCCAAACGCCTTGGTCCGGATCTCTTCGTACTCGTCATCTGCCACAGAATCTGCAGTAATTGCCCCGCCGACGCCAAGGCTGAGTGTTCGCACACCGTCATCGTCCGGATTGACCACCAGGGTGCGTATCACGACGGCGAGGTCCGTGGCAGCGTTCAGGGAGAAGTAGCCGATCGCTCCTGAATAGATACCGCGGGGGCCCGCCTCAAGCTGGTCAAGAATGTCCATGGTGCTGATCTTCGGCGCACCGGTCATTGACCCAGCCGGGAAGGCGGCAGCCAAAGCCTCTGCCCGCGGAGCGCCCGGTCGAAGGTGCGCGTCCACGGTGCTGACCATTTGATGGACCGTGGCGTAGCTTTCGATCGCGCACAGCCTGCTGACCGTCACCGAGCCTGGAATCGCGAAGTGGCTCAAGTCATTGCGCAGCAAGTCCACGATCATGATGTTTTCCGCGCGGTCCTTCAGCGAGGTCTCCAGGTCGCGGCGCAGCTCGGCGTCCTCCGTGGGGTCGGCGGAACGCCCACGCGTGCCCTTGATCGGCTCGGCCCGCATGCCGCCGTCGGAGAGAATCCGCAGGAAGCGCTCGGGCGAGGTGCTCGCGACAACCAGCTCGCCGAACCGAAGGTAGCTGGCAAATGGTGCCGGATTGCGGCGGCGCAACGCCCGATAGCTCTGCCACGGATCAAGCCCGCCGGCAGGGGCTTCAAGCATGGTGGTCAAGCAAATCTCGTACGAGTTGCCTTCGCTGATTTCATGCTGGGCGTCGGCGATCTTGCTCTTATAGTCCGTCGCGCTATCCCGGCAGGTAAATTCCGGAGCCGCCCCTTGAGCGGACACGACGGCGGCAGTCGGGGCGGCTGAAGCAGCCCCGACGGCGGTCCGAGCCTCGTGCAACCACTCATCGGCGTCGGGCGCGTCCAGGGCGAGCAACCACACAGTGTTTTCCCGATGATCCAGCACCACGGCCCGCCCAGCGAAGAGCAGCGCGGCATCGGGAGTCTCGGCTTGGACGTCGTTGCCCCCGGTTTCCCGCTTGAGTTCGTAGCCCAGATAGCCCAGCCAGCCGAGCGTGAACTGGCCATCGTAGCCGCGGGGTGCCCGCACGGCCCGGCGTCCCCAAACAGAATCGAGCCAGCGGAAGAACGGTCCGGAAGTTTCCACAGTGGCTGTTCCGGCGGTCACTTGGGTGATTCCCGCGCGGTGTTGGACGGATTGGCCGAACGTGCCGCCATCGTCTGCCAAGATGCTGAAGCGGCTCCGGGCAGCAGCCTGGGACGTCCCTGAAACTGCGGAAGCGTTGGAGGAATCCAGCCAGACGGCATTGGTCGAGGAACCGCAGAGGTTCTGAAAGAGCGCCTCGGCGTCAGGAACGGCGCTGATCTTTTCGGACCGGAGCTGCAGTCCTCGACGCGCGCTGAGTTCCRGCGAGAGGATCGCTGACAACGACGGCAAGTACCGCATTGCCTGCAGGACGTCGTCCGGGGCGTTGCCATCCGCGAGGTTCTGGACCCGGATGTCTGCTGCGCCGATTACCTCGTCAGCTTCGAGCCAAATATCCTCTTGGGCAGCCCAGCTGTCCCAATAAGGTTCGTAGGTATTTCCGTCACGAGCCAAAGCCCGACGACGGCGATCGTCACCGGGGGACTCGACCCACACGATGGCGTCCAGCATGGGGCGTGCCGCGTTCGCTGCGGCGCCAACGCCCTCCACGATCACGATTTCGGCCGGCAGCGTTACGTGCAGCGCGCCGTCGTAATGTCGTTCCCAATCCCAGCTGACCCATTCTGCCGCTTCCCCTTGGCTCAAAGGTGTGAGGACCGTCGCGACGTATCTTTCGATGCCCGTGGCAAGGCCGTTCCATCCGGGATAGATGTCTTCCAGATGGAAAAGGGAAACCTTGTGGTGCTCCCGAAGGCGGGCCGCCAGTTCAACGGCCAGCGTGGTCTTGCCCGCGCCGGACCGCCCGTCCACGGCGATGATCACGGGTGCAGGGGTCATGACATAGAGGTTACCTGCTGGTGCTCGCTGGCTTCGTTTCGGGCATCGCTGGGGCTACGTCCGGAGTCTCCTGTTGCCTGTTCTGTAATTGCGGCGCTCACGTAGCGCACGATGCCTGGAATAGCGGCTTTGATAAGGGTCCAGGTGTTGTCGAAGTCGGTGTGACCGCCGTACCAGGGATCCTCGATGCCCTGATCCAGGGAGCTGCGCCCAACCATCACGGGATCGAAGCTGCGCAGCATCCGGACTTTGGCCAAGGATTCGCGATCCGGAGCGCCCTCCTGAAGCCAGCCGAAATGATCCACGTCCAATGCCAGGATGAGATCCCGCTCAGCGAACCACTCGCGCCTCCAGTGGCGTGCGACGTGGTCCTCCGAAGCGATGTGGTGGGCGGCCAGTTTGCGGGCTGCCCGGGGATCGATGGGGTGCCCCACCTCGTACCCGGTGGTGCCCGCTGAGTCCACCAGTATCAGCTTGCCGAGCCCTTCCGCTTCGAAGGCTTCGGTAAGCATGAGCGCTGCCATGGGCGAGCGGCAGATGTTTCCAGTGCAGACCGTGATGATGCGGTATGGGCTCGTCGTTGAGTACATGCAGCAAGCATGGTTGATGGCACCCCTTTTTGGCTAGGGGCCACTTCACAACGGAGTCACTTTTCCTGTCAAAGCTGTCACAGGGTGTAGGGGGCGCGCAGTGAATTGGCCTACTTGGCCGCTGGAGCTGGCGCCGTTTCTGTGGTTGCTGAGCGGGCGGGCGCTGAGCCGGAAGGCGCTGACCCGGCAGACGCTGCTTCGGCAGTCAGCGCGGAGGCAGCCAAGTGGACGGTGCGTACGACGGCGGCGCGTCGCCTCTCGAGGCGGCCGGGGTCGTTCCCGGCCATGAGTCCATCGAGTGCGGGCAGCACGGGGGCCGTATCGCAAAGACTGACGATGGTGATCAGGAGATCACCGGCGTCTTCCTTTGAGATTCCGGGAAGGGCTGCAATGGTGCTGTTGACCTTGGACGCACAGTTGGCCATCCGTTTGGGCAGGCCCACAACTTCGGTGCCGCGTTCCAGGCCTTCCCAGAAGAGAAGGCGTGGCGCGGTGGCGTCCTCTTGATGATGATCGAACAGACGGCCCGCATAGTTCGCCATCGCCTCTGGGCCCTCACCGTGGATGGGCACTTCATCCATGAGGGAGCTGAGGGCGGCTACGATGACCGCGTCGAAAAGGCCGTTCTTGTTGCCGAAGTACTGATAGATGCGTTCTTTGTTGACGCCCGCCTCTGCAGCGATGCGATCAATCCGGGCCCCGGCAAGTCCTCGCGTGCAAAACTCGGACGTCGCCGCCTCGAGCAGCAGCGACTTGGTCCGCTCTGTGTCCCATGCCATAAGTACCAGATTACCATTTCCCAACTAAGTAGTTGTAATTGTTGGCGTGTGTGGTTATTGTGAGACCAAGCTAATTGCAACTATCTGGTTGGAGAATGCCATGACCGCTCAAGCTACTGACGAAATTGATCCCGGTGAGGCCGCTGCCACGGCTGTCCCGGACCGTGCACAAGGACCTTCGCAAGCGGCTTCGCAAGCCCCGAAAGCGCCGTCCGTGCACATGCGGGCGCTGATCACCTGGATCGCGATCTTCCCCTTGGTATCCATCGGCATGCTCTTGCTCGGGCCGATCATGGAGCCGTGGCACCCCGTCCTCCGGGCACTCCTGCTGACTGCGCTTGTGGTTCCGGCAGCAGTCTATTTTGTGGTCCCACGACTGTTTGCCGGCCATGGCGCACTGAGCCGCAAGGCCGCTGAGCGCGCCGCCCGTAGGTCCGCTTAAAAACCAACTGACTGGCATTTGTGGTTGTTCCCAGCGCTGGGAACAACCACAAATGCCAGTCAGTTGGGTGGGAGCGCTGGGACTAAAGGCCCCGCAGCTGCTCTACCTGGGCAATGGTCGGGTAAGCGGTCTGGGTGCCCTTCTTCGTGGCGGCCAACGCGGCAGCCACTGAGGCAAAGCCGGCGGCGTCGGCGAGGGAATCGCCGGCAGCAAGGCGTGCAGCGACAGCTCCCGTGAACGCGTCACCCGCACCGGTGGTGTCTACGGCTGAAACGCGGGTAGGGGCAATACGGGTGATCTGGTCCTGCGTACCCCGGGCCAACGAATCCAGCACAACAGACCCGTGGGCGCCCAGCGTTACCAGCACGCGCTGCAAACCCCTGTCGGCAAACTGGCTGCGAACAGGTTCCCATGCTTCAGCCTCCGCGTCGGCGTCAGGAACGTCGGCTTCCCCGCCCAGGAACAGGGAGGCCTCGTGCGCATTGACCAGCAGCACGTCGGTCAAGTCGGCCAGAATCTCCGGTACCTCCGCGTAAGGCGAGAGGTTCAATATGACGGTAGCGCCGGCGTCGTGCCCTGCTTGTGCAGCGGCGATCACAGTATCGATCGCGACTTCAAGGCAGAGGCAGACCACCGCAGAGTTGTTGATGGCGTCCGCTGCCGTGCGCACGTCTGCCGGCGTTAGAGTCCCGTTTGCCCCGGCCGAGATGATGATGCTGTTCTCGCCGCTGGCATCCACCGAGATGACCGCGACGCCCGTCGCGGCGTCCGAGCGTCGGACGCGGGTGACGTCCACTCCGGCGTTGGCGGTCGAGTCCAGGAGCATGCTTCCGTTGGCGTCATCGCCCACTGCGCCCACCAGGCTGACCTGGGCGCCGAGCTTGCTGGCCGCCACCGCCTGATTGGCGCTCTTGCCGCCGGGGTTTACGGCGAAACCATTGCCGTGGACCGTCTCGCCGGGCTTGGGAAGGCGGTCGCAGTAGATCGTCAGATCGGCGTTCAGGGAGCCGACGACGACGATCCCCGCCGTGGGTGCGCCGGCTTCTGTGCTCATTTGCTTACCTCCACACTCGCCGCCTCTGCCTCTGCGACCTCTGCGACTTCTGCATCCAGAGGTTTCGGGATCAACAGTGAGGCGGCGAAGGCGGCAAGGGTGATGGCGAGACCCGCCACCACAACGGTGAGGTACGACGCCTTTGCGTCACCCAGTGCGGACGTCGCAACGAGGACCGCGGGCAGGACCAGGAAGCTTAGGCCGGCGCCGAGGTTGAAAGCGCCCGCATTCATTCCAGGGAGGAAGCCCAGGTTGCCTTGGGGCGAGAGGACCACGCCCAGTCCGTTCAGCATGATGTTGACGGTACCGGCGTACATGATGCCCAGCAAGGCTGTGCCCACGATCATCATCGGCAGGTTGTTCAGGCCGAAGAACGCGATGATCGCCAAGGCCACGAGGCTGCCCAGCAGTCCGATACGAAGGACCTTCGTGTAGCCGAGGACCGGGGCGAGCCTGCCGCTGATCGGGCCGAAGAGCCAACCCAGCAGTGCGTACGGTGTGAGGATCATGAGCGACATCTCGGTGGGGCCGACGCCGAAGCCGGGTTCGGCCGCCTGAACGAACGCGGGGACGATCCCATTGATGACTGCAAAGATGCCGGTCATGGTCAGTGTGGTGGTCAAAAGCGGCGCCCACGTGGAACGCTGCCGCAGGTGCACGGTTTCCACCATGGGCTGCTTGGCGCGCTTTTCAACAGTCCAGAAGGCGAAGAACGCGACGGCGGCAACCAGGATCAGGCCAATGGCCAACGTTAGCGTCCCGGCGTCGAAGGCCGTCGCCAGTTTGGAGCCTTCGTTCAAGGCTGTCAGGAGGGCGCCTACCGCGATCACGATGAAGAACACGCCCAACCAGTCCATGGTGGTTCCGGCAGCAGGTTTGCTCTCTCCCGCCAGGACGGCGATAAGGACCGTTGCCACAAGGGCCAGGGCAACCATGAGCCAGAAAATGCTGCGGAATCCGAAGTTCTCGGCGAAGTAGCCGCCCACGAACGAGTCGACACCAGCCACGCCACCGTTCACTGCGGTGATGAGGCCCATGAGGGTGCCGTATTTGCGCGGGTTGCTCACTGCGGAGCGGAGCATGATGAGGCAGAGGGGGACAGTGGGACCGCTGACGCCCTGGATGATGCGGCCTACGAAGAGCCACGTGACATCCGGTGCGAGTGCCGCGATGACCGAACCAACAGCCATCAGGAGCATCATGCCCACAAGGATCTTCTTGCGGCCCACGATGTCGCTGAGCCGGGGGAGGAAGAGGGAGAACAGTGCTGCGGCGGTGAAGAACCAGGTCTGGGACAGGCCGATGGTGGCTTGGTCCGTCTGGAGCTCATTGCCCATGGTGACCAAGGCAGGGCTGAGCATGGAGGCGTTGAGCTGGAAGGCAACACAGGCTGCCAGAAGGGCGACCATAAGCGCGGTGACGTTACCCCGGGTGGACTTGGTTTCTGGTATGAGGATGGACATTACTTTGCCTCTCCGGCTGCGACGTTAACCGCGGCGGTGGCGTCAGCGCCGCCGTCGAGGGTTGGTTCACCGATCCGTTCGATCGCATCGGTGACAAGATCCCAGAACTTCTTGTGATCCAGATCCACGGCCACGGACGTATGGCAGTCCTCCGGGGCGGGCGCGCGGAAGTCCGCCACCGTCATGCCGAGGGTGAGCTTGCCCTGCAGTTCGATGTCCACCGGCACCTTGCGTGTGGTCATCACGGTGGGGTCGATGACGTAGGCAACTGCGCAGGGATCGTGGACCGGCGGGAAATCGAAGCCCTGGGCATCCTTGTAGGTCTTCTGGAAGAAGTCCATGAGTTCCATGACGAACTTGGCCGGCTTGGTTCCGATGGCGGCAATGCGGTCCACCACCTCATCTGTGGCCAGTGCCTGGTGCGTGAGGTCCAGGCCGACCATCACCACGGGCCACTTTTCGTTGAACACAATGTGCGCGGCCTCGGGATCGATGATGATGTTGAACTCCGCCACTGCGCTCCAGTTGCCCACGTGGTAGCCGCCGCCCATGAGGACAACTTCCTTCACGCGCTCCACGATGCGCGGCTCCTTGCGGGCAGCCATGGCGATGTTTGTCAGGCCCGCGGTAGGCACCAGGGTGATGGTGCCCGGCTCATGTGCCATGACGGTTTCAACGATGAGGTCGACGGCGTGGCGCGGGTCCAGTTCGATGGTGGGCTCGGGCTGTTCCGGACCATCCATGCCGGATTCGCCGTGGATGCTGGGGGCCGTCTCGATGGTTCGAACCAGGGGGCGGTCACAACCTGCGGCGAACGGAACGCCGGTGATGCCAGCGATGGTGGCTACCGAGAGGGCGTTGCGCGTGACTTTTTCGAGGGTCTGGTTGCCCACCACCGTTGTCACTGCGAGCAGCTCGATGTCCGGGTTTCCGTGGGCCAGCAACAATGCCACTGCGTCGTCATGGCCGGGGTCGCAGTCAAGAATGATCTTCTTGCGTGCTGTCAGGGGATTGGGGTCCACGTTTGTCTCCACGTCATTGGGGCCTGCCAGGTTCTTGCCCGAAGCAGGGCGGTAAGCATTCATGGGAATTCTGGCACTGCTCCGGGGGTTACGTCAAACGCTTAACGTACTTGGCGTTAAGCGCTTGATGCCTTGGGCCACTTGTTCGCGCTGCAACAACGCTACGATCGATGCATGGATACCTTGGATCGGCGGAACGCCCGCTCGCCCCGTGTAACGGCTGCGATGGTGGCTGCCCGGGCCGGGGTTTCCACTGCCACCGTCTCATTGGTAGCCAACGGTAAGACGCAAGGACGAGTATCCGAGGACAACATCTCACGCGTCCGATCAGCGATCGCCGAACTTGGCTATGTGGTTGACAGCATTGGGAGTTCGCTGGCTCGCGGAGTCAGCTCCATCGTCATTCTCGTGACGCCCGACGTGTCCAACCCGTTCTTCGCCAACGTCATCGCAGGCGTCCGGGAATCACTCGGCCCGGCTTACCAACTGCTGCTCTCGGTGACCGACGCAGGGGAGTCGCCGCAGGCCGAGGATGTTCGCAAATTGTTGGCACTCCGTCCGGCCGGCCTGCTCGTGGGCGCCCCCAGTGCTGAGTTTCTTCAGGACCTGTCCGCGGCCGGACCGCTTGTGCTCCTTGACGCGCCCGGCCTCGAGTCCTACGCCCCGTCCGTAAACCTCGACGTCGCCCAAGGTGCGCGTGAATTGGCCCGTCACCTCGCAGCATCCGGGCATACCCGCGCCGCCTACATGGACGGGATCACCGGCACCACCACTTTCCACCTGCGCAGGGAAGCCTTCCTGGAGGAGGCCGCAGCGTGCGGGCTTTTGGTTGCCGATGGGCATGTCATCAGCACCGCGATCGACGTCGGTGCTGCCGCCGCAGCGTTCGCCGACGCTTGGCCCGCGTGGCAGCGTGAGGGGGTGACCGCCGTCGTCTGCGGTACCGATACCCATGCGTATGGCGTGCTGCAGGAAGCGCGTGTGGCGGGCGTCCTGATTCCTGCCGAACTGGCCGTTGCGGGCTTCGACGATCTCCCGTATTCGGCCACCAGCAATCCCAGCCTCACGAGCGTGCACCTGCCGGCGACCCCGCTTGGACGAAGGGCGGGGGAACAACTCCGCGGGCTCATGGAAGGGCTCGCTTTGGAGGAACCGCATGTGACGCTGGAGAGCTCGCTGGTGGTGCGGGGTTCTACGTCGCTGGGTTAGCCAATAGCGGGCGAAGCTGTGCCTCCGAGACGGGGTTCGACACCGTGAAATAGATCTGGGGCGCCGTCATATCGCCCCAGTCTTCCTTCTTCACCCGTACAGCGTCAGGTGTTACTTCGGCGATCCGGACGCGCAGCCACGTGCCGTCGTCGAGTAGCAATTCGTGGGGGTCGGCGAGGTAGCGCAGGCCGAGGTCATCGAGTGTTTCCTCAGCGGTGAACCAATCCACTTCGTCCGTGCGTGGACGTCCCAGCATGTCGATTGCGACGAATCCGTCACCTGCGGGCTTCATCCATCCCACGTGCTCGCCATCGTCCGAACGTCGGTGCTCGATCCAGTCCGCTTCCATACCTCGACGGTAGCAGCGTGTCCCGGCCGCCGTGGCTAGTGGATGGTCGCTAGCAAGATGCCAACCAGCACGAACAGGCAGCCGAACACACGGTTGAGGACCTTCTGGCCGCGCTCGTCGTGGGTGAAACGCTGGAATGAACGCGCGGCCAGAGCGAAGAAGAACCACATAACCAAGATGTCGATAACGAGGACGGTGGCCGTCAGCACGGCATATTGCTGAAGCAGCGGCTGGTCCAGCCGGATGAACTGCGGCATGAAGGCCAGGAAGAACACGATTGCCTTGGGATTCAGCAGGTTCACCCAGACGCCGCGTTGGAACATGGAAAGGCCGGACTCGTTCTTTCGGCTGTCCACCTTTTCCTCATCCAGGTCCGGCTTGCGCAGGAACTGTCGGAGGCCGAGGTACACCAGATACGCCGCGCCGGCGTAGCGGACGATGTTGAAGATCACAGGCGAATTCGAGACGAGCACGCCGACGCCCAAGGCCACGATGACGATGTGGATCACCAAGGCCAATTGCTGGCCGAGGATGCCCCAGATGGAGCGTCGGAAACCGGAATTCAGCGAGTTGCTCATGGTGAAGATGGCACCGGCGCCGGGAGTGAAACTGATCAGGGTGCCGGCGCCAACCAGGGCCAGCCAAAGGGAAAACTGCACCATCTCAGCTTATGCGGATGAGGTGCGTGGTTTGAACGCGTTGCTTCCTGACATAGTCTGGCGCTCGGGACAACAGAATGACCCCAGGGCGTTGACTCAGTTGCCGTTTGAGTTCAATAGGTGTCCGTACCTCTTCACGAAATCCTGCCACCAGTGGCATTCGGGATACTTGGACAGGCTCGAATGGCGCCAGTGGAGCATGGTTTCAGGCAGATCCCTTCCGTGTTGGTCAAAGAAGGAGTGGAGCTCGACGGCCGTTGCCCGCGACTCATCGATGCCGTAGTTCCCGATCATGAGTAGCCCACGTGCTATTGCCAGTCTCCGAAGCTTCTCCATCTCAGCAGGCGAAGGCTCAGCGCTTTCAAAATCGAAATGTTGCCAACAACCGCCGTAGGCGATGGCAAAGTACTTGATCCCTTCCGTCGTAAGAACCTCGAAAATGTCGTCGAAGAGCGGCTCCAGCGAACCATCAAACTGATAACTGGCGATGCCAATGCTGGTTAAACACATGTCGGAATTGAGGCCGATGACAACAAGCCTGCTGAGCGGTATCTCATTGGGAACTATGTATGGACGCGCGAGCACCTGGATGTCGAAGCCAGCTTGAATAATCATAATTTGACGCTATGGCCTAACTAGCAGGCAGAAAATAATGCTCTTGGCGTATGTGGACAATCCAGGCGTTAGGTCCTTACCTTGTTGGCCGCCCAAACTGCGGATTGAAGCCCAAATGGGTTGATTTGCGGGCGCCGTGAGCCCAAACAGGGTCAGGAGGCCACGGCTTAGGGCAAACTGGTGCCGTGAGCGGAATCCCATGGGTACTGCACGTTGACCTCGACCAGTTCATTGCGGCTGTCGAGGTCCTCCGACGCCCCGAGCTTGCGGGAAAACCGATCATTGTGGGTGGCCGCGGGGATCCGACGGAACGTGCTGTGGTATCCACGGCATCATATGAAGCCAGGGCGTTCGGCGTGGGCTCTGGAATGCCACTGCGCATAGCGGCCCGGAAAGTGCCCGATGCCGTGATCCTTCCCGTCGACCAGGAGGCGTACCTGGCGGCATCGCACGTAGTGATGGCCACCCTGCGCGCACAGCCGGGCGCCAAGGTTCAGGTGCTCGGTTGGGATGAGGCCTTTGTTGGCATCGAGGCTGAGGACCCGGAAGCATATGCCCGGCAGATCCAAGCTGCCGTCCTGGAGCAAACCCGGTTGCACTGCAGCGTGGGCATCGGCGACACGTTGGTCCGCGCAAAGAATGCGACAGATTTTGGCAAACCAGCGGGCATCTTTCGGTTGACCAAAGAGAACTGGCTCGACGTCATGGGCAGCAAGCCCACTAAGGAGCTGTGGGGCGTCGGGCCCAAAGTGTCGCAGCGCCTGGCGAAACACCAGATCACCACGGTGGCAGAACTTGCCGGGACCGATCCCCAGGGCTTGGTCCCGGAGTTCGGCCCCAAGATGGGCCCTTGGTATGCGCAGCTCGGACGAGGCGAGGGCGCCAACGAAGTGGACGACACCCCGTGGGTTGCCCGGGCACACGGCCGCGAGACCACGTTCCAGCAGGACCTCACGGAACCCACCCAGATCAGCGACGCCATCAAGGAGCTGACAGCGCGCGTCCTCGACGATGTGGCAGCCGAGGGGCGGCCGGTGGTGGGGTTGACCCTCAAAGTCCGGTACGCCCCGTTCTTCACCAAGACCTACGCAAGGAAGATTCCAGAGACCTTCGACAGGGACGAAGTCCTCGCGCAAGCTTTGGACGTCACAGCGCGGATCGAGCCCGACCGTCCCATCCGGCTTCTGGGACTACGCGCCGAAATGTCGATGCCCGATGACGCCCGAAAGGGACACACGCCCACCCGCAGCGGGTGGTGACATGCGCGACGGCGGTGGACCGGCTACCAGCGCGGGTGGATCGCTTCGCGGAAATACCGATCATAGATGTCCCGGACCCCGGCGGTGAGACCTGCCCCGACGTCCTGCATGGCTCCCGCCTCAGCGTTCGCATGTGCTTGGACTGACGAACGAGCACCGGGAATGACCGTGCTGACACCGTCCCGGGCGATCACCCAGGCGAGGGCCGCCTGGGCGGTGCTGACGCCGTCGGGCACTAACGCGCTGAACTCCTGTGCGGCTTTTACACCGGTGGTGAAATTGACGCCCGAGAAGGTTTCGCCGACGTCGAATGAGGAGCCGTCGCGGTTGTAGTTGCGGTGGTCGTTCTCCGCGAACTCGGTTTCCGGCGTGTACTTTCCGGACAATAGTCCGGAGGCCAGCGGCACTCTGGCGATGATGCCGACTCCGGCCTGCTTGGCTGCCGGGAGAACTTCATCGAGCGGCTTCAGCCGGAAGGCGTTCAGGATGATCTGAACGGACGCCGTATTCCCGCGGTTGATGGCTTCAAGGGCTTCATCAGTCCGCTCCACACTGACCCCGTAGTTACGGATAACGCCTTCGCTGACGAGAGTATCCAATGCGTCGTACACCTCATCCCGTGTGTAGACGGCGGTGGGCGGGCAATGCAATTGGACGAGGTCCAGGGTGTCCTGCTGCAAGTTCCGGCGCGAACGGTCCGTCCACTCACGGAAGTTGGCGAGGGTGTAGTTTTCGGGCACTTGGTCCACGCGCCGGCCCATCTTGGTGGCAACCATCAGGTCCAGCCCGGGATTGGCGCGGAGGAAGCGTCCGATCAGCTGCTCGCTTCGGCCATCGCCGTAGACGTCGGCTGTGTCGAAGAAAGTGACGCCGCCGTCAACCGAGGCCTCCAGGACGGCAAGTGCATCTTCCTCGGTTACGTCGCCCCAGTCCGCTCCGAGCTGCCACGTGCCCAGTCCAACTGTGGACACCGACCGGCCGGTCTTACCAAGTATGCGCTGTTCCATGGATTCGACTATATGGGGTCAACGTTCATCCATTCGCGCCACTTTCCCCATCAGGTACCGCCGCTCCTGCAGGCTGCCCGTCTTTTTGGCGGCGGCAAGGTAGGTGGCGCGCGCCTCTACATAAGAGCCCGCCATTTCATACAGGTGGCCCCGCACCGCATCCAGGCGGTGCGACCGACCGATCGCCGAATCCAGCCCTGCCAGAAGCTCAAGCCCAGCGGCTGGCCCATTGACCATAGCCACAGCCACAGCACGATTCAGCGTCACCACGGGACTGGGCGCTACGGCTTCCAGGACCGTGTACAAGGCGAGGATCTGCGGCCAGTCGGTTTCGGCGTCAGACGGCGCTTCCGCATGAACGGCGGCGATGGCGGCTTGGAGTTGGTACGGCCCAGCCGCGCCACGTCCAAGCACGGAAGACAGGAGTGCGATGCCTTCCTCTATCTGCCCGCGGTTCCATAGAGTCCGGTCCTGTTCGGACAGGGGCACGGGCATTCCGTCAGCCAGGGTGCGCGCGGCACGACGGGAGTCCGTCAGCAGCATCAGAGCGAGCAAACCGGTGGCCTCGAACTCGGCCGGCGCCGCGCTCACCAGCAGGCGTGCCAACCGGATCGCTTCGGTGGTGAGGTCTTCGCGTTGCAGCGAGTCGCCCGAGCTTGCCGCGTAGCCTTCGTTGAAGATCAGGTACAGGACGTGAAGTACGACGCCGAGCCTCGCCTTCCGCTCGGACTCCGGCGGCATGTCGAACCGGGCGCCTGCCTTCTGGATCCCTTGTTTCGCACGGCTGATGCGCTGGCCCATGGTCGCCTCGGGGACGAGGAAAGCAGAGGCGATTTCCGCCGTCGTGAGCCCTCCTACGGCTCGGAGCGTCAAGGCGAGTTGCGACGGTGCGCTGATCGAGGGGTGGCAACACAGGAACATCAGGGTCAGGGTGTCGTCGGCTTCGGACACGGTGCTGTCCTGGAAGTGGACCTCCATTGCGGCGACGCGTTCCTCCCGGGCACGCCGTGCGCTTTCACTGCGCCACACATCAACCAGCCGGCGCGATGCGACAGCCAGCAGCCATCCTTTGGGATTTGCAGGCAGCCCGGATGGCCATTGGAGTGCGGCCTCAATGAGTGCTTCCTGCACGGCATCCTCGCAGGCGTCGAACTGTCCGTGGTTGCGGGCCAGCACGCCGAGGACCTGCGGCGCCAAGGTGCGCAGCAGGTCCTCAATGTCGCGTGGAGGAACCTCGCATGGGAGAACGGCCAAACTAGACCTCCGGGGGACCGTCCGGGATAGCGCGCAGCTCAACCACTTGCGAGTACTTGACGATGCTCGAGCAGATTTCCACGGCGCGTTCCTCGCTGGCCACGTCCACCACCCAGTACCCGATCAGCGATTCCTTCGACTCGGCGTAAGGACCGTCCGTGGTGATGACGCCGTCCGGGGTTTGCTTGACGAGCTTTGCTGTGCCGGGATCGGCCAAGCCTGCATTGAAGACCAGTTCACCGGAATCGCGGAGGTCCTTGTCGATCTGGATCATGAACCCGATCATTTCCTTGATCCACTCCGGATCGGCGGTTTCCATCATGCCCTCGGCGGACCCGAACATCATGATCATGTATTTCATCTCAAACTCCTTATCAAGGGGCGCCCTGTTTGGGTGCTTTCACTCATGGGTCGGAACTGCGGGGCGCTTTTCTACATGGTTCGGAAAATTTTTTTGGAAAGTTCCTTTACGCGAAAACTAGGCCCGGGCGATTACCTCGCCGTTGGGAATCAGGAAGTAGCCATCGTCCGTGGCTCCCCAGCGGTGCCAGCCCGCAGCGATCCGGGCGAGATCGGCCTCATTGGCGAACCCGTACTCGAGGGCTTGCTCGGCAAAGGCGGAGTGGAGGACACGTTCGCTCCACACGCGGGACTGCCATGCCCGCTGTTGGGCTGTGGCATAGAGCCAGTTGCTGCTGCTGGGCGCCACCTGGGCGAAGCCTGCCTGCTGTGCCCACGAGACCAATCGACGGCCGGCATCCGGTTCGGCACCGTTGCGCCGTGCGATCTTCTGGTAGAGCTCCATCCAGTCATCGAGCTCGGGGACTTCCGGGTACCAGCTCATGCCGTGGAAATCGGCGTCGCGGACCGCCACGATCGCACCCGGTTTGGCCACGCGGCGCATCTCCCGGAGGGCGGCGACGGGATCGGTGAGGTGCTGGAGGACTTGATGGGCATGGACGAGATCGAAGGTCTCGTCCTCAAACTCGAGATCGTAGATGTTGCCGGTGCGGAACTCTACGTTGTTCACGCCACGGTCCTTCGCCAGTTCCGTTGCCTGGGCGACGATGTCCGCCGAGCGGTCCAGGCCGATGACCTGAGCTGGCGCGACCAGCCCCGCGAAATCGCACGTGATGCTGCCTGGTCCGCACCCGACGTCGAGGACCGACGTCCCCGGGGTGAGATGCGGAATGACAAACGCGGCCGAATTCTCGGCCGTCCGTGAGGCATGGGCCCGGACAACCGACTCGTGGTGCCCGTGGGTGTAAACATCTTCAGGCTGCTGCGCGTTCATAGGGAAACGCTACAACTTCGCCGGTGGATTTCGGCGGAATGCGGTTAGTTGCCGTTATCCGCGGTTTCGGTGCGTGCTGCCACGGTGGCCTCGATCATGTCCGTCATGAAGCGTCGGACAACGTCCAGTTCGTCAGCGCTGTACGCGCCCATGGCCTGGCCCATGCGGATGGCCAGCGGCATGAACATGGCACTTCCATCCCGGTAGGCCTTCGGGGTCATGACCAGCTGGACCTGGCGCCGGTCCGTGCCGACGCGTTCGCGCACTACGTGTCCCGATGCGTGGAGGCGATCCACCAGTGCGGTGGTGGCGGGGGAACTCAGGCGTAGTTCATTGCGCAGGATGCCAGGGGTGACAACTCGACCGGCGRCAGAATGTCGCATGATCACTGCCAGGGCGTTGAGATCCGTCCGGTGCATGTCGTTCCGGCCGCCGGCTGCGTCGACATAGTGGTTGGCTTCCAGAGTGAAGTCCTGAAGGAGCCGTACCAAGTCCTGGGGTGCCGCTGTTTCCGGGCGTTCGCCACCAGGGTGCGGGCCTGAAACTGCAGCCATTCTGCCCTCCCAATTGCGTTGGTAATTACTGCCCTGTCGGATATTACTCCCAGCCCAGCAGGAACCCGGCATCAGTAAAATGGTTCACTCTTGGAATAGTTCCATCGTAGAGATATTCTGTGGTGGAATAAAGACTTCCCCACGTCTCGGAAGAAGGACTCATGAACCCGCAGAAGGTACCGTTCTGGCTTCGATGGCTGGTGCCCGTAGTGCTCGTCATCATCTGGCTTGGCATTGCCGGCGTTGGCGGCCCAACGTTCGGGCGGTTGGACGAGGTCTCCTCCAATGACCAGGCTTCGTTCCTCCCGGCAGGTGCCGAAGCGACGGAAGCAGGCAACTGGCAGGCGAAGTTCCGGGAGTCCAAGGAGATCCCTGCAGTGGTCATTGTCGAGAACGGGACTGCCTTCACCCCGGCCCAGCTCAGTGAAGCAGCCCAGCTGAAAGCCGACATTGAGGCACTCAAACTGGGGGACGCCGTCGTCGGGCCTCTTCCCTCGGAGGACGGCAAAGCGGTCCAATTCATTGTGCCAATAGCGTCTTCGGATGAACTGCGCGACAAGATCCAGGAGCTCCGAGACGTCGTTCAGCCAGGTGCCCCGGAGGGAATGCGAGCGTTTGTCACGGGTCCCGCGGGCCTGACCGCTGATCTCGTGAACGCGTTCGGCGGCATCGACGGCGTCCTCCTCCTCGTGGCGCTTGGCGCTGTGTTTGTCATTTTGCTGCTCGTGTACCGCTCGTTCGTGCTGCCTCTGGCGGTCCTCCTGACATCGGTTTTTGCGCTTTGCGCGGCCATTCTCCTGGTGTTCGCGATGGCCAAACTGGGCTGGATCCAGCTGAACGGCCAGAGCCAAGGCATCCTGTCCATCCTGGTGATTGGCGCGGCCACCGACTATGCGCTGCTGTATGTGGCCCGATTCCGCGAGGCCCTGACCCACACCACTAACCATACGAGGGCAGTACTCACGGCATGGAAGGCCTCCTTCGAACCGATCCTGGCGTCCGGCGCGACCGTCATCATCGCCCTGCTTTGCCTGCTCTTCTCCGACCTGAACTCCAACAAGGCGCTGGGCCCAGTGGCAGCTGCCGGAATCCTTTGCTCGCTCTTCGCCGCGCTCACCCTCCTGCCGGCGCTCATGGCACTGCTGGGCCGCGCAGCCTTCTGGCCCTTCCGTCCCAAGCTCCTGCCCGACGACGAACGCGAACCTGAGCTGGTTACTGGACTTGAAGGACAAAAGGGTCTGTGGCGCGCAACTGCGTCCCTGGTTTCCCGCCGGCCGCGCGCCGTATGGGTGGCTTCGGTCCTGCTGCTCCTGGTGGCCTCGGCAGGCGTCCTGCAATTGAAGGCCAACGGTGTCCCCCAAACGGAGGTCATCCTTTCGGCCTCCGACGCCGCGGACGGCCAGGACGCGCTGGCGCGGCATTTCGACGCCGGCAGCGGCAGCCCCGCCGTCGTGGTCGCTTCCGAAGATGCCGCGCAGGAAGTGCTGGACAAGGTCAAAGCTGCCGACGGTGTGGGGGACGCCTATCTCCTGGCCGACGGAAATGTGCCCATCACCGGCGCTCCGGGGACTCCGGCCGATCCTGCCGTTCGTGAGGGCAAGGTGCTGATCAATGCGAYGCCCGACTCTGCCGCCGACTCGATTCAAGCAGAAGAAACAGTGAAGTCATTGCGGGTGGCGGTCAAAGAGGTCGACGCCGATGCCTTGGTCGGCGGGGTCACCGCCACTGCGCTGGATACCAACACCACCGCGCAGCGGGACTTGGTGGTCATCATCCCCATCGTCCTGGTGGTCATCCTTTTCATCCTGATGCTCCTGCTGCGCTCCGTTGTGGCGCCTGTACTGCTGGTGTTGTCCGTGGTCCTGTCCTATGCGGCGGCCATGGGTGTTTCAGCGTGGGTCTTTAACGGGGTCTTCGGTTTCTCGGGCGCCGATGCCACAGTTCCCCTCTTCGGATTCGTGTTCCTGGTGGCATTGGGTGTGGACTACAACATCTTCCTGATGAGCAGGGTGCGCGAGGAATCGTTGAAGCATGGGACGCGACCCGGAATCCTGCGGGGCTTGGGCGTAACGGGTGGAGTAATTACGTCCGCGGGTGTTGTGTTGGCTGCTACCTTTGCCGCGCTCGGAGTCATTCCCATCATGTTCCTCGTGCAGCTGGCCTTCATCGTTGCCTTCGGGGTGCTGCTGGATACCATTCTGGTCCGCTCTCTTTTGGTGCCCGCACTCGCGTACGACATCGGACACCGGATTTGGTGGCCAGGGAAGCCAGGCCGCCGGGCTGATGCAGTGGAGCGTCCTCGTGAGGAGGAGCGAACGGCGGTGGGGCGGTAGTTCGTCATTCGGCCGCGACGACGTAGCCCGCGCCTCCGTCCACGGTGACTCGTTGGCCCGTCTTGAGCAGCCGCGTAGCGTTGCCGGTTCCGACGACGGCGGGTATCCCGTATTCCCGGGCAACCAGCGACGCATGGGCGGCGAGGGTTCCGCCATCGGTGACCACCGCGGCGGCCCGAGCGAAAAGGGGCGTCCAGGCTGGTGCGGTGGTTCGCGCTACGAGTATCTCGCCGTCGAGGAAGCTGTCGAATTCATCCAGGCCTGACATAACCCGCACCCTGCCCGTGGCGCGTCCAGTACTGGCCGGGTGGCCGACAATTGCACCCGCGGGAACCTCGTGGGTTGTCCTGGCAGCCTCAACTGCGCTCGCCACGGGATCAGCTCCAAACCTGCCGGGTTCGCCAATGATGAGTGGTGCGTCCAGACGCCGTTGTATCTGCCACGTTGCACGGCGGTTTCCTACCAGCTCCCTTAGGTCCGCCGACGCGTTCATCACCTCACTCAGGTGGAGGAAATGGATGTCCTGCGGGTCCTCGATGGCTCCTGCGGCAGCGAGGTTTTCTCCCAGCCGTTTGGCGCAACGGCGCAGGACCGGCCATCCCAGGGTGAGGTAAAGGCACTGTTCTTCCCGTAGGGCGGCGTAGTACTGGGCCATCGTTAGGAGGGAATCAAAGCGGGTGAGGGCCCTGGGACTATCAAGCAGCACTTCCCTCGCCGCGGCTTCTGCTGCCTTTCGTTGTGCGTCAACCGCATCCTTGCCTGCGCTGGTTGAATCCGCTTCTTGGCTACGGATGCCGGCCTCGCCGTAGGTCGGGTGGTACCAGTCGAGGGAGTAGACGGCCGATTCCGATGGTGTCGCAGTGCTGCCGCTGAGGCCGGTCGTGCCGCTGAGGCCGCGGAGGAGCGCCTGATGGCCGAGCAGCCCGGCGGGTTTGTCGCTCAGGGGAGCGGCCAGGTGCTTTTGCCAGAACCTGGCCAGGGCCGCTTCGATTTTCCAAGCAGATCCGCCGACCACGGCCAGTGACCAGAGGTGGATTCCCGCCTGCTGGGCGATGGCATTCACAAGCTCGATGAGCCTTGCCGGGGATGCGGTGTCCACTTCCTGCTCGGCACTGCGCACGAGTTCCCGATAGTCGGGCAGCAGCTGGTGTCGCCATTTCAGTTCCAGCCCATGGAGAACAGCGCGGTGCGCCGCAGCCGGATTGCGGGAGACCCGGAGAAGGACGTTGAAAAGGAACCATGGCAGGCGACCACGGCTTCGAACTATCAAAGGCGCCACAATCCTTGGGGACGGAATCGGCGGGGCGTTGTAGTACCAGCCGTTGACGGAGCCGTAACGAAACGGCACCCGCACCTGAATATCGTCCTCCATGCCGTCGAGATACCCGGCCTCGATCCGGGGCAGAAGCCAGTCCTCGAACAGCGGCGTCATGGGATCTGGAAGCCATTCACCGAGCCTGAAGTTCCGTGCCCATAGGCCTTCGCCCGGAGCCGTCCAAGCTGCTGGGGTGGGAAGCGCCGTCATCGGGCGGGCCTGAAGAAGGAATAGGGCACCGTCGTGGTCCAGCGCCCACTCGATGTCTTGCGGCACTCCCGCTCGTTCGTGGATCCGACGGGCCAGCGCCGCCACTTGCCGTGCTTGGTCCGAGGTGAGGATGTTGCCGTCCCTGTTGCACGTGGCGTCGCTGGCGCGGACTGTCCATTGCTCTCCGACTGCTTCACCGGACACCAGCGACTCCCCAAGACCCGCGACGGCAGTGACAATGGTTTCGTCGAGGTCGCCGGTCAGTGGGTTGGCAGTAAAGGCAACGCCGGCGGCATGGGGCTGGACCATCTGTTGAACGAGTACCGCCATGGAAGGGCTTGCCGCATCGCCGCGGGCCGCTGCTCCGAGAGCAGTCTCATACGCTGCAACTCGTTGCTCCGCAGCGGAGGCAAAGCATTGCCGCACAGCATGCTCGAGGTCATCCTGCTCAACGTTCAGAAAGGTTTCGTAGAGACCTGCATAAGAAGCGCCGTCGAGGTCCTCGGCGGCGGAAGAGGACCTGACAGCGTACGGCCCCGGGCCTATCCTGCCGGCAGCAACTTTCAGAGCGCCCGCGAGGTTATTGCCGAGTTGCCCCACCACCTCCGACGTGACGACGAACCCCGCTGGCACCTTGAAACCCTCTGCCGTGAGCTCGGAAAGAGTGGCTGCTTTGCTGCCCAACACCGCCCGGTCTGCGCTCGCAGAGCCAAGCTGCGGAAACTCGCTCATAGCCACGGCTCTCCCTCTTCGCAGACACTTCCGGTTTCAGACAGTGGCGGTTTTAGATAGTCGCGGAGCGTCTTTCGATCATTATGGTGTCGCGCCATTGCCCCGCGAGTGGGCCAAGAGGCATCCGGGCGATCCGATTCCGTCGGCCGACAACTGTAAAGCCCTCCGCGACATGCAGCCGGATGCTCGCTTCATTCTCGGGAAATACGCTGGCCTGGATCGTCCAGATTCCTGCTTCTTCAGTGGAGGTGATCAGCGCGCGGAGAAGGGCCTTGCCTACACCCAAACCACGGGCTTCCCCGGCCACGTAAATGGAATGCTCCACGACGCCCGCGTACGCTGCACGCGAGGAGATCGCGGATACGGCTGCCCAACCGAGGATCCGGCCTTCTGCTTCCGCGACCAACCGGTGATCCTTGAGTCTTGTAGCGTCGAATTGCTCCCACTCAGGAGCAGCGGGCTCGAACGTGGCATTCCCGGACTCGATGCCTTCAGTGAAGATTTCCCTGACAACCGGCCAATCGGGCGGGGTCATTTTGCGGATCTGGACCTCGCTGTTGCGCATTGACGGGATGTTGGGTGTGGTCTCCCTTGTCCCTGTTGTCTCGCTTCTCACAGGGTCTCCAGCAGGCCGGAAGTCCGCTCAATGGCACCCGGGACCAAGGAGTAGTACGCCCATGTGCCCCGCTTTTCGCGGTGCAGAAGGCCGGCATCCACCAGGATCTTCAAGTGGTGTGAGACCGTCGGCTGGCCGAGGTCCAGGGGCTCGGTGAGATCGCAGACGCACGCTTCGCCGCCGTCCGCGCTTTTGACGATGGACAAAAGGCGGAGCCGGTTGGGATCAGCGAGTGCCTTAAACACAGAGGCGCGGACCTGGGCTTCATAGGCATCGAGGGAGGGCTGGGCTGAAGGCTCGCAGCAAGCTTCATCGCGAGCACTTGCCGGCCTATCCACAGCTGGGAGTTCTTCCGCGTGTAGCAGCTGAAGGGTTTGCGGTGAGTCCATACATCAATTATGCACATAGATTGACAATCATCGATATAGATGCTGATACTTATATCGAACTTCATCAATCTAATGCCTTGGCTGTTGCCGGGCAGAATTCCAGGAGCCTAGTGAGCACGACGCAGACCGCAGCCCGTAAGCCTGAGGGCGGCGCCGCCGTCGTAGGACGGCTTTCGGCAGTGGACCGTTTGCTGCCGGTGTGGATCATCGCCGCCATGGCGCTCGGCCTGCTCTTGGGAGGTCTCGTCCCGGGCCTCAATTCGTGGTTGGAAGCGGTGAAAGTTGGCGACGTGTCCTTGCCAATTGCCGTTGGGCTATTGGTCATGATGTATCCGGTTCTCGCGAAGGTGCGGTACGACCAAGCAGGCAGCGTGCTGACGGATCGTCGGCTGATGGTTACCTCCTTGGTTATCAACTGGTTTTTGGCCCCAGCGTTCATGTTCGGGTTGGCATGGATTTTCCTTCCTGACCTGCCCGAATACCGCACGGGACTCATCATCGTCGGCTTGGCCCGCTGTATCGCCATGGTGATGATCTGGAACGACCTCGCTTGCGGTGATCGCGAATCGGCCGCCGTGCTGGTATTCGTTAACTCGGTGTTCCAAGTGATCGCATTCGGAGGCCTTGGCTGGTTCTACCTCCAGTGGCTTCCGGCGCTCCTGGGCCTGCCCACCACCAGCGCGAACTTCTCTTTCTTGGCGATCACGGCATCGGTAGTGGTCTTCCTGGGCATTCCACTGCTAGCTGGCTTCCTCACCCGGTGGCTGGGTGAACGGGCGAAGGGCCGTGACTGGTACGAGGCCTACATGCTTCCAAGGATCGGGCCCTGGGCGCTGTACGGGTTGTTGTTCACCATCACGCTGCTTTTCGCCCTGCAGGGTGGAACTATCATGGCCCGACCGTTGGATGTTCTCCGGATCGCGCTGCCACTGCTGGTCTACTTCCTCGTGGTATTCGGGGCGGGGATCGCGATGGGCAAATGGCTGAACCTCGGTTACGCCAAAACCGTCACACTCGCCTTCACTGCCGCCGGCAATAACTTTGAATTGGCCATCGCAGTGGCCATTGGCACTTTCGGCGTCACGTCGGGTCAGGCACTTGCCGGCGTCGTTGGGCCCTTGATTGAAGTGCCCGTCCTTGTTGCACTTGTGTATGTAGCCCTCTGGGCGCGCAAGCGCTATTTCACCCCGGCGATGATCGCTGCCCCACCCATGGAGGAGAAGCATGACCACTGAAGCCAGCAAGAAGCCGTCCGTCCTGTTCGTCTGCGTACACAACGCCGGCCGGTCCCAGATGGCTGCCGCGTTCCTGACCACTCTTGCCAAGGGCGAGATCGAGGTCCGCTCCGCCGGTTCCCAGCCCGCCGACAAGGTCAACCCGGCCGCTGTCGAGGCCATGGCCGAACTGGGTATAGACATGTCCGCCGAAATCCCCAAGGTACTCACCACAGAAGCCGTCAAGGAATCCGACGTCGTCATCACCATGGGCTGCGGCGACGAATGCCCGTACTTCCCTGGCAAGCGGTATGAAGACTGGGTCCTGGAAGACCCAGCTGGCCAGGGTGTTGACGCGGTCCGGCCTATTCGGGATGAAATTAAGACACGCATCGAGGGCCTGATCGATTCCCTCATCCCTGCCTCCAAGTAATCCGGCTTCCCGCATAGGAGAGATTCTCGTGAGTAATGACATCAGCGCAGAACAACTGATCATCATCGGCTCGGGCCCGGCCGGCTACACCGCGGCCATCTATGCCGCCCGGGCAGGGCTCAAACCGCTCGTCCTGGCGGGCTCGGTCACTGCGGGTGGCGCTTTGATGAATACCACCGAGGTGGAAAACTTCCCAGGATTCCCGGGCGGTATCCAGGGTCCCGAGTTGATGGACGGACTCCAGGAGCAGGCCGAGAAGTTCGGCGCCCGCATCGTGTTCGACGACGTCACGGAAGTTGATCTGAAAGCTCACCTCAAGCGGGTGGTCACCGGCGCGGGGGAGACGCATGAAGCGCCCGCCGTCATTCTTGCTACTGGCTCGGCCTATAAGGAACTTGGACTGCCGGAAGAGAAAAAGCTCAGCGGACACGGCGTCTCATGGTGCGCCACCTGTGACGGCTTCTTCTTCCGGGAGCAGGACATCATCGTGGTCGGCGGTGGAGACTCTGCCATGGAAGAAGCCACCTTCCTGACACGTTTCGGCAAGTCCGTCACTGTCGTGGTCCGGAAGGATGAACTTCGTGCCTCGCGCATCATGGCCCAGCGCGCCAAGGACAATCCCAAGATCAGCTTCGCCTGGAACTCCGCCGTCACCAAGATCCACGGCGACACCAAAGTTACCGGAGTGACGCTCACAGATACCCGCACTGGTGAAACCCGCGAACAGGCCGCCACAGGGATCTTCGTTGCCATCGGTCATTTGCCCCGCACCGAGCTGGTCGCCGGGCAGGTAGACCTCGACGCTGAGGGCTACATCAAGGTCGATTCGCCCACCACCTGCACCAATCTCTCCGGGGTCTTCGCATGCGGGGATGCAGTGGATCACCGGTACCGCCAGGCGATCACCGCCGCCGGAACGGGGTGTGCTGCAGCGCTGGATGCTGAACGATTTCTGGCGGCACTTGAGGAGGCAGACAGCATAGCTACGGCACTGGTGGAAGAACCCACCCACGCCTGAGGATCTTTAAGCGCCCGAGGATCTTCAACGACGAAAGAGGACACCATGGAGTCAGCGAACGGCCTTCCCGTCGCGGTGATTGGTGCCGGCCCGGTCGGTTTGGCCGCAGCAGCGCACTTGCTCGAACGTGGCCTCGAGCCAGTCATCTTTGAAGCTGGGCCCGCTGCAGGTGCTGCCATCGAACAATGGCGCCACATCCGGCTCTTCTCGCCTTGGCGGTTCAACATCGATGCCGCCAGCGTTCGCCTCCTGGAACAATCAGGCTGGGAATCTCCGCGCCCCACGGCACTGCCTTATGGCCGGGAACTCATCGACAACTACCTCACCCCGCTGGCAGCTATGCCCGTCATGGCGACCCGGTTGCGGACGGGCGCCCGCGTTAGCGCTGTTACCCGCGTAGGACTGGATAAGACCCACGTCCGTGACCGGGACACCACTCCTTTCCTGGTCAGGGTGGAGCACGCAGACGGCGAAACGCGTGATCACGTAGTGGCTGCAGTCATCGACGCGTCCGGCACGTGGTCAACGCGGAATCCATTGGGCACCGCAGGGTTGCCCGCCATTGGCGAAGACACGGCAGCGAACCGCATATCTTCGCCGCTCCCAGACGTCAAAGGCCGGGACCGAACCAGTTTTGCCGGCCGTCGTATCCTCGTGGTGGGCGCTGGACACTCGGCTGCGAACACCCTGATCAATTTAGCCGACCTCTCCAAGGACAAACCCAATACCCGGATCCTTTGGGCCGTGCGAAGCGGCTCCGCAGAGAAGGTCTACGGTGGCGGAGACGCCGATGGACTGCCCGCCCGGGGTCAGCTCGGCGCCAGGCTTCGTCGGCTCGTCGAGGCCGGAAGCATCGAACTGCACACACGTTTCGGCATAGTTGGCCTGAAAACGCTCGATTCCGGAGTGAGCGTTGAATCTGTTGACGGACGCACGCTGGATGTCGATGTCATCGTTCCGTGCACCGGCTTCCGCCCGGACCTGGAGATCCTGCGCGAACTCCGTCTCAACCTCGATCCTGCCGTTGAGGCACCCACCGAGCTCGGCCCACTGATTGACCCCGAATTCCACTCCTGCGGCACTGTCCCTCCACACGGTGCCAAGGTGCTGGCACATCCAGAGAAAGACTTCTACATCGTGGGCATGAAGTCTTATGGCCGTGCCCCGACCTTCCTGCTGGCCACGGGCTATGAGCAGGTCCGTTCAGTCGCCGCTGCACTGGCCGGTGACCGCCAGGCAGCGGATACGGTGCATCTGGAATTGCCGGAAACCGGAGTCTGCTCTACGGACGCCGCGACCAGCTGCGATGTCCCCGCCACGGTCATCAACGAAGAAGCGGATTCGGGCTGCTGTGCTTCACCCGAACCAGCTTTCCTCGGCTTCCCGACCGGACTCGCGCACGGCCGTTCCGGCAATTAGTCGCTAAGCGTTGACGGTGTTCCGTTCGCGATAGCCATCGGCGGCGTAGACGCCCAGAATCCGCACCTCCGTGGTGAAGAATTCCAGCTCCTCCAGCGCCCGGCGGAGACGTGCGTCCCCAGGGTGCCCTTCGACGTCGGAGATGAACATGGTGGCCGCGAACTCGTTGCCCACCATGTAGCTCTCAAGCCTGGTCATGTTCAGGCCGTTGGTCGCAAAACCGCCCAACGCTTTGTAGAGCGCTGAGGGGACGTTGCGAACACGGAACACGAAGCTCGTGATCGCGGGACCGGGGAGCTCGTCCTTGGTGGGAATTTCGCGTTCCCGCGCCAGAACCACAAAGCGGGTGGTGTTGGTGGGGTCATCCTCGACACCGGAGGCCAGGACGTCCAGACCGTACAAGCCTGCGGCCAATGGAGGAGCGAGCGAAAGCTTGCGGGGATCGTTCCAGTCGCGCACTTCCCTGGCTGATCCGGCAGTGTCTCCGGCGATGACTGGCTTGAGGCCGGCTTCACGGATGATCTTGCGGCACTGACCCAAAGCATGGATATGGCTGTGAACCTCTGTTGCGCCTTCAATCGTGCTGCCTGGAATGCCCAAGAGGTCGAATCGGATCGGCAGGAAGTACTCGCCCACGATTTGCAGCTTGGACTGCGGGAGCAGCACGTGGATGTCAGCCACACGTCCGGCGATGGAATTCTCAATCGGGATCATTGCCAGCTCGACTTCGCCCGTGGAAACCAGTTCAAACGCGTCCTCAAAGCTGGCGCACGGCACGCTTTCGAGTTCGGGGAACATTTCCTTGCACGCGAGATCCGAGTTGGCTCCCGGTTCACCTTGATACGCAATCTTCTGGGCCATGGTGCTCATGCTTTCACGCGGAGCACCCTCAAACCCAACTAGGGGACAGATAACGGCGCTATGACGGTTCAGAGCGACGTTATCTGTCCCCCAGTTGGGCCACGGGCCGGGACTAGCCGTTGATGATCTGCGGAACACCCAGGGCCTTGAGGCCTTCCGCGCCGAACTCCAAGCCATAGCCGGACTGCTTTGCGCCACCGAACGGGATGCGGGGGTCCACTGCGCCGTGCTTGTTGATCCATACGGTTCCGGCCTGGATACGGGAGGCAACCTCGCGGGCGGCAGCCACGTCGGAGGACCAGACTGAGGCGCCCAGTCCGACGTCGAGCGCGTTTGCCTTGGCGACGGCCTCGTCAACGGTGCTGTACCGGATGATCGGCAGGGCAGGGCCGAACTGTTCCTCGGCCACCAGCGGGTTGTCGTTGTCGATGTCGGCCACCAGGGTCGTGGGGTAGAAGTTGCCGGGCTGGTCGGCGTCCGGGTTGCCACCGAGGAGGACGCGGGCACCGGATGCGCGGGCAGCCTCCACCAGTCGGGCCACGATGTCGTACTGCTGGCGGTTCTGCAGCGGGCCAAGGACGTTGTTCTCGTCCAAGCCATTGCCCATCGGCATTGCACCCGCAACAGCTGCCAGTTCCGTACACACTGCCTCGTACAGCGAGTCGTGGACGTAGAGGCGCTTCAGCGCGGCACAAGTCTGGCCTGTGTTGATGAACGCACCCCAGAACAGGCCCTCGGCGATGGCTTTCGGGTCAGCGTCGGGGAGCACAATGCCGGCGTCGTTGCCGCCGAGTTCCAGCGTGAGGCGCTTGACGGTATCCGCCGAGGAACGGATGATCGCCTTGCCTGTGGCGGTTGAGCCGGTGAACATGACCTTGCCAATGGCCGGGTGCTCAGCAAGCCGGGCGCCGACGTCGCGGCCACCGGACACCACCGACAGCAATCCCTCGGGCAGTTCCTGGTTGATGATTGCGGCCAACGCCAGCACGGACAGCGGAGTGTATTCGGACGGCTTGACCACCACCGCGTTGCCCATCCGGAGGGCAGGGGCGATCTGCCAGACGGTGATCATCATCGGCCAGTTCCAAGGTCCGATCGCGCCCACGACGCCGATGGGCCGGTAGTGCAGTTGGGCGCGGTTTTCGCCGTCGTCCACCACGGTTTCAGGGTCCAACGGCGTGGCGGCAGTTGCGCGGAGCCAGGCGGCGCAAGCGCCGACTTCGAAGCGGGCGTTCGGGCCGTTCAGCGGCTTGCCTTGCTCGCGGGAGAGCAGTTGGGCGAGCTCTTCAGCAGAGCGTTCGACGGCGTCAGCGGCCTTCATGAGCGCAGCGGACCGCGCGTCGTGGCCCAAGGCAGCCCAGGCCGGCTGTGCAGCTGAGGCAGCTGCAACAGCGGCGTCAAGATCTTCAACGGTGTGGACGGGGGCTTCACCGACAGCCTCACCCGTTGCGGGGTCAAGAATCGTGCGGCTGTTCTGGCCGGGGGCCGGGGTGATCGAGGCCAGGAGGGCGTCGTAAGTCTCCATTGGTACTCCGCTCGGGTAGTAAGTCTTGGCGGCCAGTGAGGCGCGCGGCGATGATTCCAGTGTGGTCGGCGTCACGCGTGGTCGCCTTGTCTATGCACGAACAGCCCTTGACGGGAAGCGAACGCTTTCCAGCGGACCCCTCCGTGCCGGATAATTTGGCGGGTGACTCTTGCTTCCCTCGCCGCCTTCGCCGGTCTCTGCCTGGTCCTTTCCGTGACCCCGGGCCCGGATACGTTCCTGGTCCTGCGTATTGCCCTGAACCGGCCCAGCGCTGGAATCGCTGCGGCGGCTGGGTCTGCAGGTGCGGCAATTGTGTGGGCTGCTTTGGTGGGTATCGGATTGGCCGCTCTGTTGGAACAATCAGCCGAGCTCTTCCGTTGGCTGAAGATCGCGGGCGGCCTGTACTTGCTGTACCTCGGCGTTTCTTCGTTCATCAAGTCCCGTAAAGCTGCCACGGCAGGCGGACCATCTGAGGAGGCGCCCCTCCCGTACAGCCGGCTTGCGGCACTGGGGGCAGGAGCGCTCTCCACCCTGCTCAACCCCAAGGTGGGCCTGTTCTACCTGGCTGTCGTCCCGCAGTTCATCCCGCACGGCGGTGACACTATGGGCACGTCACTCATCCTGGGCATCGTGGTTGCCGTCATTGCCTTTGCCTACCTCTCGATGATCGCAGTGGTGGCGTTCAAGGCGATGCGGTGGCTCAAGCGCCCCAAGGTGAGTACCGCCGTCGAGCGTGTCAGCAGCGGGGTTATCGCCGGACTGGGCGTCGGCGTGGTGGCATCAGGCGCCACCAGTTAGCTAGCCAGCCAGCAACCTCAGATAGTTGTCCAGCTGCCCTTCAAGGTCCTGGGCAAAGTGCTCTCCGGGCGAAAGTGCTGCCACGATCTGGGCGCCCAGCATCATGTTGAGCAGATGATCGGCGACGGCGGCGTCCCCAATGGGGGCGGCAATCTCGCCGGCCGCGCGGGCTGCTGCCGTATGTGCCTTGATGGTGGTGTGCCACTGGTTCATGGACTCGCTGTGCAGGACCGCCATCTCGGCGTCGTTGAGTGCCTTCTGCCAAAACGGAATAACGATGCGGGCTTCGTTGACGCGTTCCTCGTCCAGTGGCAGGACTTCGGCGCAGAAGGCGCGGAGGGCGGCGATGCCGGATAAGCCCGAGGTCATGGCTGCGATGCGCTGGTTGGTGCGGTTGAAAACGTGCCCGAAAGCTGATGTCAGCAGCAGATCCTTCGTGGGAAAGTAGGGTTTAAGGGCGCCATTGGCGAAGCCGGCTTCTTCGGCAATTTCCCGCATGGTGGCGCCTTCAATGCCCAGCCTTGCAATGATCCGCCAGGTTGCGTCCACCAGTTCGAGGCGTCGTTGATCGTGGTCCACAATCTTTGGCACTTTACGGGGCTCCCGGAGAAATATATGGCAGACAGGTCTTGGGTCTCATCTTACGTTTCAGGCGGGCGCCCACTGAGCGTCAAAGGTGCGTCTGTATTCCGTGGGTGTGATGGCAAATGCGCTGGCGAAGTTCTGTCGGAGGGTCACGGGGCTGCCGAATCCGCAGTCACCAGCAATCTGATCTACGGACAAGTCTGTGGTTTCCAATAATCGCCGGGCAGCATCGAGTCGTCGTGTGCGTATCCATGCCGACGGTGTCGTTCCTGTTGATGCACGGAAAGTGCGGACGAATGTTCGGCGACTCATGTGGGCCTGGGCTGCGAGACGATCGACGCTGAGGTCCTCGCCGAGTCGGCCCAGGGCCCACTCCAGCAGGCGCGCCATGGGATCACCCGATGAGCGTGGTGGAAGGGGATGCTCAATGTACTGCGCCTGTCCGCCCTCACGGTGTGGGGCGATGACCAGGCTGCGCGCAATTCGATTCGCTGCCTCCGCCCCCAGACGGCCCCGAACCAGGTGGAGGCAAGCATCCAATCCGGATGCTGTCCCCGCGGAAGTCAACACGTCTCCGTGATCGATGTAGAGCACTCTTTGATCGAGGAAGACATCTGGGTGCCGGTTGGCGAGGGTGTCAAAGGCCTGCCAATGTGTGACGGCAGAACGTCCGCTGAGGAGGCCGGCATCCGCGACGGGGATCGTGCCAAGGCAAAGCCCCAGGATAGTTACGCCGCGCTCGTGAGCCTGTTGAAGGATCTTGCGTAGAGTCTCGCTGGTTTCACGTCCGTCCGCGAACCACGACGGCACAACCACAACGTCTGCCTGCTCTGCGGCATCCGGCCCCTGGATTTCCCCTAATTGATAACCCTCGGTGGTTCGAATATGACCCGCCTCGTCCGAGAAGAGCACTGTGTCCCACTCAGCCAGGCCTTGCCGTGTGACTTCGTCGAAAACCATCTGCGGAACCGCCAGATGAAACATTGTGACGTCATCGAATGCGTAGACAGCGATCCGCATGCAGCCCTCCTTAGTACTTTGGCCCAATTCCATCGTATATGGGCATTTGTGCCACTGGTGGTTACTGACTGGGGCGCCAATGATGGAAGGGTCGCCGGTTGGCGAGCAACGATCCGCTATTTGGGAGAAAAGTATGAGCACCCCCCGCCGCGCCCTTGTCCTTGTCGATGTCCAGCAGCAGTACTTCAGCGGACCCCTTGAGATCCAGTACCCGAAGCACCAGGAATCACTTCCGAAGATTGTGAAGGCCATCGATGCCGCGGCCGCCGCAGGGATTCCCATCGCGGCGATACGGCACAGCGAAGGAGAAGGCGCGCCGGTCTTCGCCCCTGGAACGCCTGAATTTGATCTCCACCCGGACGTCGAAGCGCGCCGGACTCCTTCATGGAAAGAAGTCATCAAGCGTTACGGCTCTGTTTACGCTGGCACGGACGTCGCTGGCTGGCTGCGGGAGCACGACGTCGATACCGTCACCTTGGTGGGTTACATGACGAACAACTGCATCCTTGCCTCGGCCGTTGAAGCCGAGTTCCTTGGCTTCACCACTGAAGTCCTCTCAGATGCCACTGGCGCCATCAACCTCGTCAATGATGCAGGTGCGGCGGACGCGAAAACCGTGCACACCACGCTTATGGCGCTGTTGAACTCCAACTGGGCCGCTGTTGCATCGACGGATGTATGGGCAGAGGCACTCCAAGCCGGGCGGGCACTGGAAATGAGTGATCTGGGGACGTCGGCGACGGCGGGGAGTGCTGCAGTTTCTTAGAAACAATATGTGGACCAGGCCTTGTGACTGAGCTAACACGTCAGTTATTCTCTACACCTATAGAAAATAAATCCTGACCCATCACAGGTCCCTGACAAGAGGCAGCTATGACGCCCACATCAACCCAGACAGCAACTGACGCAGCCGCCGTCGAGGAAACCCAGTACCGCCTGGCCAAGGGCGCTGAAATTTCCGAGGTGAAGCATGTTCTGCAAGCCGCCGGTCACCTCGGAGACACCAATCGGATCGCCTACCTGGGCCTTGTGGATCCGTCCCGTGGGCAAGAAAAAGAAGACCGCCGTTTCCGGGTTTTCATCCATGACATCTCCGGCGGGGCTCCCACAGACGTCCTCGTCTCCGTGACTCGCGGCGAGATCCTGTCCGCAACAGAACTGGACACCAAAGTGTCCGGGGAACTTCCCGTGCTGGAGGAAGAGTTCGAGGTTGTTGAGACGCTGCTTGCTACGGATGAACGGTGGCTCGCCGCCCTGGCAGCACGGGACTTGGATGTGGCCAAGGTGCGGGTCGCTCCGCTGTCCGCCGGCGTGTTTGAGTACGACGACGAGAGGGGCCGCCGCATCCTCCGTGGCCTGGCATTTGTGCAGGAGTTCCCTGAGGACAGCGCTTGGGCGCACCCGGTGGACGGTCTGGTGGCGTATGTGGATGTGGTCAACAAGGAAGTCACCCAGGTGATTGATCTTCGCGTCATGCCGATTCCGGAAGAGCACGGAAACTACACCGATCCCGAACTCACAGGCCCGCTCCGGACTACTCAAAAGCCCATCAGCATTACCCAACCCGAAGGCCCGAGCTTCATCGTCACCGGCGGTAATCATGTGGAGTGGGAAAAGTGGAGCGTGGACGTCGGCTTCGATGTGCGCGAAGGAGTGGTCCTCCACAACCTTGCCTTCAAGGACGGAGACCGCCTTAGGCCCATCATCAATCGTGCCTCCATCGCCGAAATGGTGGTGCCGTACGGCGATCCATCACCTATCCGGTCCTGGCAGAACTACTTCGACACCGGCGAATACCTCGTGGGCCAGTACGCCAACTCCCTGGAACTCGGTTGCGATTGCCTTGGTGACATCACGTACCTCAGCCCGGTCATCAGCGACGCCTTCGGCAACCCGCGGGAAATCCGCAATGGCATCTGCATGCACGAGGAAGACTGGGGCATCCTCTCCAAGCACTCGGACCTCTGGACCGGGATCAACTACACCCGCCGCAACCGTCGCCTGGTGATCTCCTTCTTCACCACCATCGGCAACTACGACTACGGCTTCTACTGGTACCTCTACCTCGACGGCACCATCGAGTTCGAAGCCAAGGCCACCGGCATCGTGTTCACCAGCGCCTTCCCCGAGGGTGGCTCTGACAACATCTCGCAGTTGGCTCCAGGACTCGGAGCCCCGTTCCACCAGCACCTCTTCAGCGCTCGCCTGGACATGGCAATCGACGGCTTCACCAACCGCGTCGAGGAAGAGGACGTAGTCCGTCAAGCCATGGGTGTGGGGAATGAGCGCGGCAACGCCTTCTCCCGCAAGCGGACGCTCCTTACTAAGGAGTCCGAAGCCGTCCGGGAAGCCGACGCTCGTGCAGGCCGGACATGGATCATCTCCAACCCCGAGTCCCGGAACCGACTCGGCGAGCCGGTTGGCTACAAGCTTCACGCCGAAAATCAGCCCACGCTGCTGGCCGATCCAGGTTCCTCCATAGCGAAGCGTGCCGCTTTCGCCACGAAGGACCTCTGGGTTACGCGTTACTCCGACGAGGAGCGGTACCCCACTGGCGACTTCGTGAACCAGCACTCCGGGGGAGCAGGCTTACCGGCCTACGTTGCCCAGGATCGCGACATCGACGGCCAGGACATCGTTCTCTGGCACACGTTCGGCCTCACGCACTTCCCCCGCGTGGAGGACTGGCCGATCATGCCGGTGGACACGGTCGGCTTCAAGCTGCGCCCCGAGGGCTTCTTCGACCGCAGCCCCGTACTGGATGTGCCCGCCAACTCTTCAGGTTCGAGCTGCCACAGCCCGGCCACCGCCACTACGGATGAACACGGCGAAAGCCACCATGAGCACGGACACTGCCACTAAACGGACATCCGGGCACATGACCACGACGACGGGAGGGGTCCAGTCAGTCGGGCCCGTCCTCCATCCCCGGATCTGCGCAGCCCTCACGGCTGTCTCGTGCCTGGTCCACCTTTGGGTGGCGGCGTGGGGACACCATGGCGCATGGCTCGGCGTCCTCATGGTTGCTTTGGCGGCAATCTGCATCCCCTGCACCTTTCACATCTGGCGCCACAGCCGCGTGGGGGCGCTCCACCAAGTCACGGTTTCGGCTGTGGCAATGATTGAACTTCATTCCGTCCTGCTGCTGGGAGCGGGAGGTGCCGGACACGCGCACGGTGGGGGACCGGCGTCGAGCGTTGTTGATACTTCCGGCGCTGTTTTTTCATCCGGGGCTGCCGGACTGCTGTTGGTGATCGGACTGGAAATCACGACGGCGCTACTCGCCGCTACCTTGGTGGCACGGCTGCGGCGTCGGGTACAAATGGCCGCTGCTTCCTGACCCTGTTTGGCGTCCGCCAAGTGGATAATCAGCCCTTTTGGGTTGCACAGCGCCCGCCCAAAGTCCAAAGAAGGTCAGGAACCACGAGCCCAACAGGAATTCGGCAGGATATTGCCCCGAGCAGGCAGTTTTCCCGCTTGTTGCATCTGACCCGAACACTGTTCAGTAGAAGGGTGGGTAAAGCTGTTAGTAATTCGGGTCTTGGCTTATTCAGGGCCACAGGAATTTATGTAGGTGCCATTTTGGGCTCCGGCGTGCTGGTTCTGCCGGCCATCGCCGCCCAAGTTGCCGGACCGGCGTCGTTATTGGCCTGGGCGTTGCTGTTGGTCTTCTGCACCCCGGTGGCGTTCAGTTTTGCTGAAATGTCCAGACAACAGCCCGACGCCGGCGGGATCGCCACATTCGTGACCCGCGCTTTCGGGCAGCGAGCCTCAGTTGTGGCCGGCTACCTCTTCTACTTCGCCATCCCGTTCGGGGCGCCCGCCACCGCAGTGATCGGCGGGGAGTACATCGCGCACGCCATGGGCGGTGGGCGTGAAACAGCCCTGATCGCGGCGGGGCTGATCCTTGCGGCAGGTTTCCTGAGCAACGCGGTGGGGATCCGCGTCTCGAGCAAACTCCAACTCCTCCTCATGGTGTTGCTCGTGGCGTTGCTTGCGCTCGCCGTAGCCGTTGCAGCGCCCTACGCCAAGGCAGAAAACTTCGTGCCCTTCGCCCCGAACGGCTACTGGGCAGTGGGCGGTGCAGCGAGCCTGCTCTTCTTCTGTTTCGCCGGGTGGGAAGCCGTAACGCATCTGGCCGGCGAGTTCCGCCACCCTGAACGCGACCTGAAGCGGGCCACTTGGCTGACGCTCGTGGTCGTGGGTGTTGTCTACATCGGCTTGGTGGCGGCGTGCGTCGCCGTCCTCGGTCCCGAACTCGCGGGCAGCAGCGTCCCGGTGGCCGAACTGCTGGCGAAAGGACTGGGACCAGCCGCGGCTCCCGTGACGGCTGTTGCGGCAGCCGTGTTGACGTTCGGACCACTCAATACGTTCGTGGCCGGGGCCAGCAAGCTTGGCGCCAGGTTGGCGTCCGACGGCGTGCTGCCGCGGACTTTGGCGCGTGGCGTGGCTGCAGGGGAGGTGCCTTGCGTGAGCCTGGCGGCACTCGCTGTCATGACTTTCCTTTCCTTTGCTCTCGCAGCTGTGGGGTTCCTCAGCATGGAATTCCAGATCGGCGCCGCCTCGGCCTGCTTCACCGCCGTGACCGCTTTTGGTCTGGCCGCCGGGGTACTCCTGTTGCCCCGCAGAACCGCGGCCTGGTACGGAGTCATCGTGGCCGCCGTCGTGATGCTCGTGGTCTTGCTCTACAGCGGCTGGGCGCTGCTGGTCCCGGCCGTGCTGGGTGCTGCGGCATTGTTGGTGGGGCGCTTGTATTTGAAACCCCCGGTGCCACAATTGAGCCATGGCCGCAGCGTGGTCAATTCGTGAGGGGTTCCGCCGCGGGCCTGACCCTGATGCCCTGCGCCGCCCCTTCTTCATTGCCGCGGTGGTTGTCTTTGCCCTGGTCGTCCTGGCCGAGGTGGGTATGTCGCTCCTGCTGGGGCAGACCGCCGTCGACCCCGTCTCCGCAAGCGATGCCAACAACCTTGGCGTTCCGCTGGATGTATTCCTCAAGACGCAGCGAGCCGATGCCGAACCGCCGGGCGCGGGCATTGGATTCCTCGCGTTCCTGGATGGCTTGCTGTTGTTCACGGCGGTCATGCTGGGGCTAAGTCTGATCATCGATCTGCGGACATATGGCCGTATCCAGGGCCTTACGACGTTCATCGTGACGCTGCTGTGGGTTGTCGCGGCCTTCCTCACGGCGATGTTGGCCTTGGCGAAGCTGTTCCTGATGATCGGGTTGTTCGTAGCCACCCCGTTTGGAACCATCGCGTATCTGGCCCTGTGGGGGAGCTTTCCGAAAGGGCAGGCGGCGGCAATCCTGGGTTTGCTGCTGGTCCTGAAAATCGTGTTCGCGGTGTTGCTCATTCTCAGTCAGCCCAAGTTCCTCAAAGTCACGGGACTGGTGGTGCTGCTGGCGGTGTCCGTGCTGCTTCAGGTGATCCTTGGATTGATCCACGGGTTCGTGCCAGGTCCGCTGGTGTCCATTGGAGATCAGTTCTGGGCGTTGATCACCGTGGTGGTGGCGCTCGTGTGGGCGCTGATTATGCTGATTGCGTCCATTCCGGCGATCATCAATGCCCTGCGTGTGAGTGGTTCGGCGGGAGACTGAGTCAGCTGCGACTTAACAACGCGGCGCCTTACGGTTCGCCCAGCGAAAGCCGGGTCAGCTTTTCCGGATTGGCAACCTGCCGCAGCTCCCTCACGCGCCCGTCGAGGCCGCCGTCGATCAACAGAACGTCGCTGCGGCCCTGATGCCATAGCAACACGGCAGCTTCGCCGTTGACCTCGATGATCCGGGTCCGGACGGGCTGTACGGGATCGAAGGTGGCTGCTTTGCCGAGGATGCCCGCGAAGAACCGCCCGATCCGCTCCGCCCCGAATACAGGATTCATGGCGCTCTTGACCTTGCCACCGCCGTCGGCCCACAGCACTGCGTCCCGATCGAGCATCGCCACTACCGTGTCAATGTCACCCTGTTCGATGGCGCGAACCAGCTTCTCCAAGGCCGCGCCATCCTTGGTCCTGGGAGCGGGAGCGTCCGGGTCTATGTCCAAGCGGCGCTCAGCCCTGGAAATCATTTGGCGTACGGCTGCAGGGGTCTTTTCCAGGATGTCCGCGATTTCCGGCGCGGACATCCCAAAAGCGCGGTGGAGCACCAGTGCGGCCCTCGCCTCCGGCGCCAGTTGCTCAGCCAAATGAAGCAAAGTCAAGGACAGCAGCTCACGGTTGGCCACGGTTTCCTCCGGAAGCCTGGAGGTGTCTACCGGCTCCGGCAACCAAGGCCCGGTGTAGTCCTCGCGCACAGCGGCGAGTTGGCGCACCCGGTCAACCGAGCGCCGCACGCACACTGTGGTCAGCCAAGCCGGCCAGGATTCCACGCGGTGGCCATCGGCCTTGCGTTCCTGCCGGACGGCATCGATGGCAACCTCGGAGACGACGTCCTCGGCATGGCCGAAATCTCCCAACATCCGGTAGGCGATTCCCAGCAAACGATTCCGTTCGCTCTGCCACGCAGCAGTGGCCGATACCGCAAGACTCATGCCCTCCACGCTACCCCTCAGACGATCGGGTTCTTCTCATCCACCGGCGGCTCCATCTGCGTGCTGATGGCGATCCTGTTCCACACATTGATCGTGGAGATGGCCAGGACCAGGCCTCCCATCTGGCTGTCGTCGAAATGGGTGGCAGCCGCATTCCAGATCTCATCGGTAACTGTGTCCGGTCCCAACTGGGTTATTGCGTCGGTCAGGGCGAGTACGGCCTGCTCGCGGGCATCGAAGAACACTTTGGAGTGTTGCCAGGCGGCGACAGCATGCAGCTTTCGTTCCGGGATGCCGCGCTTCCGGCCGTCAGTCGCGTGCATGTCCACGCAGAAACCGCAGCCGTTAAGGATGGAGGCGCGGAGCTTGATGAGCTCGTACAAGTCGGGATCCACCGACTTGCGGGCGTAGCCTTCCAGCCCGATGACAGCGGCATAGCCGAGTTTGTTGCTGTGGCCGATATTGATGCGGGTCATGCTGTTTCCCTTCTGTGGTGGTTCCTTACATCAGGGATGTCGTAAGCGGGGATGGAAGTGTGACAGCTTTCAGGACCTTGCTAGAGTCGGTGCGTGCGAGCAGTGATATTTGATGACGTCCGGGCCCAGCCTGAAGTGCGGGAAGTAACTAGGCCGGAGGCCCCAGCCGGTGGAGTGGTGGTGAAGGTCGAGGCCACGGGCATGTGCCGCAGCGACTGGCATGCCTGGGCGGGACACGACGACATCGCTTTTCCCCACGTGCCCGGCCACGAGCTCGCCGGCGTCATTGCAGCAGTGGGCGAAGGTGTCCATGGCTGGAAAATCGGCGACCGGGTAACTGTTCCGTTCGTCTGCGGATGCGGCAAGTGCGAGTGGTGCCTGGCGGGTGAAGCCCAAGTCTGCCCGGAACAGCAACAACCCGGCTTCACCCATTGGGGATCGTTCGCCGAATACGTGGCCCTGCACGCTGCCGACAGCAACCTGGTTGCCCTCCCGGAAAGCGTCGAATTTACGACGGCGGCAAGCCTCGGCTGCCGCTTCGCCACCGCATACCGCGCGTTGGCAGCCCGTGCGCAGGTGAAAGCCGGTGAGTGGGTGACAGTTGTAGGTGCCGGAGGCGTCGGGCTGAGCGCTGTGATGATCGCCAAAGCCATGGGCGCCAGGGTCATCGTCGTGGACCGGAACCCGGAGGCCCTGGCTGTGGCTGCACGGTTGGGTGCGGATCACACAGTGCTCGCCGACGGCGCGGACATCCCCGCCGCAGTCAACGTCCTCTCCGGCGGGGGCAGCCACGTGGCGGTGGACGCCGTCGGAAGTGAACAGACCTGCGCCGACGCCATCCTCAGCCTTCGTCGTCGTGGAAGGCATGTCCAGATCGGTCTGCTGCCGGCCATCGACGGAAACCCGCAGGTGCCCATGGCCAGGGTCATCGGGTGGGAGCTCGATCTTCTCGGCGGCCATGGCATGGCCGCAGTTGATTACCCAGGCATGATGGCGCTCATCGAACAAGGCTTGCTGCAACCGCAGCTGCTGATTGAACGCACCATCGGCCTGGAAGAAGCAGCGTTATTGTTGCCGGGATTCGACAAGGCAGCCCCTGCAGGCATGACGATGATAGACCCGAACCGCTAAGGGCACCTTGCTGGGTCAGTTCAACGGGACATTAGTCCACCGGGCGGTTCCTGTAGGCGGCGAGGAAGTGTTCGATCCTGCGCACGGCTTCCTCGATGTCCTCCACGGTTGGCAGGATCACGAAGCGGAAGTGGTCCGGCGTGGGCCAGTTGAAGGCCGTTCCGTGCGAGACGAGGATCTTCTGTTCCTGCAGGAGCTGCAGGACGAACTTCTCGTCGCTCTCGATGGGGTAGATCTCTGGGTCCAACCGAGGGAACAGGTACATTGCGCCGGCCGCGGGAACACACGAAACGCCTGGGATTGCCGTCAACAATTTCAACGCCAGATCCCGTTGTTCACGCAAGCGCCCGCCGGGACGGATGAGGGCCTCGATGCTCTGGTATCCGCCCAGACAGGTTTGGATGGCGTGCTGCGCGGGAACGTTGGAGCACAACCTCAGCGAAGCCAGCAGCTCCAAGGATTCCCGATAGGCAGCTGTGGCGGTCAATGGCCCCGTCACGGCAACCCAACCAGCCCGGTAGCCGGGCATGCGGTAAGCCTTGGAAAGTCCGCTGAACGTCAGCACCGGGATGTCGTCTGCCACGGACGCGGTATGGATGTGCGGCGCGTCGACGTAGCGGATCTTCTCGTAAATCTCATCGGAGAACAGGACCAGATCGTGCTTCCGCGCCAGCGCTGCGAACTGCTCAAGGATGTGCCGGGGGTAAACGGCGCCCGTGGGATTGTTCGGGTTGATGATCACGATGCCCCGTGTCCGCGCGGTGATCTTCGCTTCGACGTCGGACATGTCCGGCCACCAATTCTCGTCCTCATCGCAGAGGTAGTGCACGGCTTTGCCACCCGTGAGTGTCACGGTCGCGGTCCAGAGCGGATAGTCGGGAGCCGGGACGAGGATCTCGTCACCGTTTTCCATGAAGGCCTGCAGGGTCATGGAAATGAGTTCGCTGACGCCGTTGCCAATGAAGACATCCTCGACGCCGATCGTCATCAGCCCGCGCGTCTGGTAGTACTGCGAGATCGCGGTCCGGGCGGAGAAGATGCCCTTGGAATCGCTGTAGCCCTGGGCCCCACGGATGTGGTGGATCATGTCAACCACCACGGACTCCGGCGCTTCCAACCCGAACGGCGCCGTGTCCCCAAGGTTCATCTTGAGGATGCGGTGTCCCTCGGCTTCCATGGCCTTGGCGGCCTGGAGGATGGGACCACGGAGTTCGTAGCGGACATTCTGGAGTTTGCTGGAGTGCTGCATGGGACGCATGGTTGATCTTTTCATGGCAGCTGCCCAGGCAGGCAAACGTGTCCGGAAATAGTCACGGGTTCAGCCGCACCTCGCAGAGTTGGGGGTTGCTCAGGCAGATGTTTACCGGATCAAGGATGATGCTCGACCTCAACTCGGTTCGCACCAAAACGAGTGCGTTGACGTTAACTTTCGTGCCGACGTCGGGATTGACGCCCACCACTACGCACCTCATCAGGGAGAGGGGAGGCGAGCTTTGGCAGGCGGAACCCTGAGTGAAGTCCAATTGCAGTTGTGCGGCTTGGAAGGCGTTGCGGGCCGTTTCAATCCGCGAGCCCAGGACACTGGGCACGGTGGCCTTCACGGGCACGGCAATTTCCAGGTTGACCGTGCTGCCGCGCCCTACTTTCTCGCCGCCGGCGGGACTCTGGTTGACTACGGTTCCTTCAGGCGAGGCGCTCTCGATTTCCGTCGTAGCCGCTTTGAAACCGGCGTCCGTCACGATCTTGACCGCTTCAGCCTGCGGTTTGGTTTTCACGTCCGGAACGTTGGCGTCCTTGAACATGAAGTACAGGATCACGCCGATAACCGCCAGCAGCACCACACCTCCGATGATCACCCACAACCACGGGAATCCTGGCTTGGGCTTCGGCTGCTCGGCCGCCGGAACAGTCAGCGTGACCACATGCGCCTGGTCCGCGTAGTCCTCGGGTGCGTCGTCGGCAGAGTAGGCGATCAACTTCACCGGGTAGCTGCCCGCGGAAGCCCCGTCGGTGTCGAAATTGACCACATACTGTTCGGTGGCCCCCGCGGCGATGGTCCGCAACGGGTTGGGGATGGTGGTGTACGTTTTCGACGGCGGATTGGTCACCTGCCCGGGAAACGCGCCGAGCACTACGCGTTCCGAAGTGGTGGAGCCGTTAGTGACGGACGCTGTCAGCGATCCCTTCCCTTCTTTAAGGACCACGTCCGGGGAGCTCAACGTCATGGTGATGGCAGTCATGGCACAACAACTCCTGGGATCGCGGTTTGTAGTTTCAGCGCACAGCAGCACATCTCAGCCTCCGGCTTCCTGGATCAGCAACACACAAGTCCCCAGGCCGGGACACAAGATTCCCAGCTGTCCACCCGAGGTCCCGAAGGTCAGGTCCACGGTTTTCCCCGGGCCTGAATTCTGTTCAGCCCGCGTGCCCTGCACCAACAGGGAGACGGTGACCGCCTGCTGCGGTGCAAGCCTTGCCCGCTTGGTGGGAGGTCCGAAATAGAACAAACCCCCGCCGAATTCCTTCACATCGAACACGCACGCACCCGTAACCACCAGCTGGGTATCCGATGCCGAACACGAACCGCCCCGGGCAGACAGGTCTGCTGAAGTGAGTTTCGCGCCCGCTGCTGCGCCGGAGAATCCGCCCTGCCAGTCCCGTGCTGCATCGTTGTTCCCGCCGCCGCAACTGACGCCGAACACCAGCACTAACAGCGCGATCACCCCACAGGCAATCACCACAAGAATCGGCGTGCGGTTCTCCTTATTCATCTGCCCGCACCTCAAGCTCATCCGTCACGTGCGCGGGCTTCATGCCTTTGACGATCCGCCGGATCAACTCCAGCTGCCCACCCGCTTCCGCAGGAACCAGCACCTTGATATGGAAGGCGCCGGGCACGGATTCGACGTCGAAACCGGGCACCCCCGTGGCCAGGTGCAGGAAGCGGGTGAGCCCGTCCACAGTGCCACGGCGTGCAGAGAGCTGCGCGGCGGCTGCGATGAGGTCTCGCTGTCGGGATATGGGAATGGCGCCGGTCGCGGGCAGGCTGCCGGGCCCTGTACCACCGGATCCTGTACCACCGTATTGAGCGCCGCCCTCCGGACCGGGAAGCGTCAGCCAGTCCAGATCTACCCAGCGCGAGAGAAAGGGAATCAACGACGACGGCGCGCGGCCGGGATCGGGAACGGTATGGATGCGGTCCAAGACCTGCCGGACGGGCCCATGCATATCCTCGGCTACGGCAAGAAGGGCCTGCAGGGGAGAGCTGGTATCGGCGGCCACTTGGAACACTTCCGGCAGGACCTTCAGCAGCTTGGACTCGGACGGCCCCATGGACTCAGCCATTGCCATGGACCACCTCGATCCTGTGGTCGCCGGAGCAGAACAGCCAGGTGTCGGGCAGCGTCACAACGTCGTCCACCACGCGCCGGGTGCAGCTTTCCCATAGAACGGCGTTGTCTGTGCTGCGATAAACGCCTTTGGGACCGGCAGCCAGGACCAGAGGCTTGCCGTTAAGGATCGCCCCGGACACGGAACGAACGGGCTCGAACCGGGTACGGTCCCTCAGCGGCAGATTGCAGTTAACGTCCGGCACGCTCCACTGCGCCGACGCCTGGCCCAGCTGCAGCCGTAACACCCCGCCGCTCTGGGTAGCGGCGTAGGCAGCGTTACCCATCACGTGGACACCCCAGCAACTGCCCCCGGTCCAGCCACTACTGAACTCCTCCCACGAATTCATGAACGACTCATCAAGATCCGTGCGGCCCAACTCATCGATCTTCAGCCGCAGGCATCCCGTCCCGGTCCCTTCCGGCACTGCGCGGCCAAGCCACACATAGCTTGCACCGCCGTCGTACTGGATGGTCATGCAACGGATGTCCTCGCCGGAGGCCTTGACCTGCTTGAAGCTGTCGGCGGTACCGGCGTCGGGAGAGAGCCAGACGCCGGCCGAGGCCTCGGCGGCCACCACAACACCTGTTCGCCCGCGGACGTCCACCAAGGCGTCTACGGCGTAAAAACCACGATCCGGCTGGGACGTATCCACCACATTCTGTACGGGAATGGCACCCTGGCTCATGGGAAGTTCGTAGAGGCCGCGCTCGCCTGCAAGCAAGAGCAACGGCTCACCCTGGCGGTCCACCCAACACAAATCGGCGACGACGAACCCCAGTTCGGCTGCTTTGCGCCAGGATTCGCCGAGGTCCTCGCTGATATAAATGCGGGACCCCGTACCGGTCAACGTGCTGACAGCCACCATGCCTGGGTGCCGCTCTGGACCCACCCGGCCGGGTGCGGGGGAACGGAACGGGGCGATGGCGCGGACGGTTTCTTCCGCATCTCTGGAGGCACCGTCGTCGGAGGCATCTCCAAACTCCGCACAGGCTTCCCAGCCGTCGGCGGCGTTGGTGGTGCGGAACAGCGTGCCGCCCTGAGCCACGAACCACGTTCTGTCCTGGCCTTCAGCCTGTACCAAGGACACGGCATCACTGTCCGGAACTTTGTCCACTTCCAGCCTGAYCCGGTCCACATACTGAACGCCGGGCTCGGCCTCCTCCATGGCACGGTACAGGTTGGAGACACGCAGTGGCTTCCCAAAGCCGGATCCGTAACTGGACGAATCCGGGCTCAGAGGACTGATCCCTTCAGACAGGCGGCCCACGATCCTGGACTTCACGGCGTCGGCATCCTCATCGGGACGAACAACGATCCGCGCATCCACCAGCACCTGTTTGTAGAGGCCCCAGCGCACTACAGGCTCGGCGCCAACCGTGGACCGCCTGCGGAGATATTGTTCCACTTCAATCCGCACTTCGTCGCGTGCGTGTGACATAAGGTCCGCTGCGCGTAATGGTTCGGCCGCCCCTGCTCTGCCCCCGGGAATGAACGGCACCAGCACAATTTCCACTTCCCCCGGCCGGGCAAACGCCCACAGATCCTTGCGCGTGAACGCGCGCGCACGGCCCACGCCGCCGTGCCGACGCGCCAGCACCTCGTAGTCCCGGACAGTAACGGCGCGGTCGCGGGCTTGAAAATCCTGGGGCGCGCGCCTCAGAGCGTTCTCCAACGACTCGCCATCGCGGCCCCCCGTTGCCGGCTCCGGATTAGTGACCTTGGCCCCCGGAACAGGGGAACGCAGCACCGTGAGCTGACCCGCGCCGACATTACCGCCCGAACCGCCACCGCTGCGGTACCAAGCGCGGACTTCGGCGCCCGCTCCCGGTACTAATGGCCCTTGTCCCGTTTCAGTCCGCGTTCTGGACTCTTCGTCCCACCAGGCGAACATTGCGACGCCGGCACTTCGGTCGATCCGCACCGGCATCTCACCCGGCCTTGCGTCGGCGAACGCCTCCACTTCCTTGCAGTACCGGAACGGCTTTCCGTCTACGAGCACTGCCTCGCCGCTGCTCAGCCGCGTCCCTGCCGGAACTTCGACGGCGATCGCCAGCCCTGCGCCCGAGACGATCGGCGCGTTGGGGATCACGAAGCTCTGGCCTGGTCTTCCAGTCCCGGTACCAATCGGTACGGCGTCGTACATGGTGACATCGGCTGCGGGGACCAGGACGCTGCTCATGCCGGGAGCCAAAGTGGCTGCCGCCGTCGTCGTAAATACAGGCTGGGGTGAACCGGGAACGCCGGGTGGGCAGCTGACCTGCGTGCCGCGGGGGATCCGGATCTCCTGATCGCCCACACTTGAGCGACTGAATTCCAGCATCGTTTCGGCCGTGCTCGGCGGGTACAGCGACGTGCCCAGAAGGTTCAAGTAGACGGCGTAAAGCTTGTCCGGCACGCGGTTCAGCCGGTACATGAGCGTGTCCGTGAGGTAGGCGAAGGCCTCCACGATGGTGATGCCGGGATCGTGGACCGAGAGGTCAGTCCATTCAGGTGCGATTTGTTGGATGCGCTCGCGGGCGCCGGTCACGAGGTCCGCGAAGCTGCGATCATCCAGGTTGGGCACGGGGATACTCATAGTGCACCTCCGGATTCCACGGGCAAGGCGATGGCGATCTCGTCCTCAAGCTGGGTGGTCCGGACGCGGTATCTCAGCCGGACCTCGAGAACTTCGGGGTCCTCCGGCGAGCGTGACGCATCCAGGGAAAGGACTGTGATGCGCCGCTCCCACTGTTCCACCGCTCGGGCCACATAGTGGATGGCGAGCCCGGCGGTGGTGTCATCAGCCGGCGCGAATGCCAAACGGAACAAGTGGCAGCCGTACGTCGGTCGGTTCACGCGCTCGCCGGGCCTGGTGCTGAGCAGCAGGAGGAGGGCTTGGCGGATGGAGGCTGCGTCCGTAACAGTCGCCAGCCTCCCTGCGGGGGTGACTCGCAGACCCGGGACGCCGGCTGCGGCGTCGAAATCCGGATGGATGAAAGCGATCGATGTGTAGCGTGGCGCGCTCATGACTGTCCCCTTTTCATGAACCCGACCCCACGAACGTTTGCCCAGGCCGGCGCACGTTGTACTTCACGCCGCCCGGGGGGGTGCCGTCGGTGAAACCCTCCACACTGTCCAGGCAGACGGCCTTGCCCCCGATTCTGATGAAGGTGGAATAGCCCTTGGCCACCGGCAGCGTCTTATTGCACGGTTTGATGTTGATGCCAACATTCGGGCACATGCTGATATCCCTGCCCTGGGGATCGTTGTCCACGAGCACCGGCGATCCTTTGACACGGACCCACTCCTGCGATGGCACGTTCTTGACTTTGCCGTCGTGCCCGCAGCGCAGGATGGCCTCCTCGACCAGAATCCTCATGGCTTAGGCCTCCTCGAAGTCGACGGATTTCGCACGGATTTTCATGGCTTTGCCCGGGGCTTCCAGCACCAGGTCCGTGGCAGCGGTGATGCGGAGCTTGTCCGGCCCCAGCTCCACCGACGAGCCGTGGCCATCCGTGAAGCTCAACGTGCGGGCACCGCCGTCGAGCACTATTTGTTGGCCATCCGCACTGCGGAACGTGTAACGGCTCTCCCGGGGAGTGTTGACGCGGTTGTCGGGCGTCTGTTCGCTGCCGTACAGGCCGCCGAGGATGATGGCCTGGGCCGGATCCGTGGCGGGAAGAATCACCAGGACGTGATCGCCGGGAGCGGGCGGGGTGACCATCCCCTTGCCGGGACCGGCGGCCGCAGTAAGCACGGGAGCCCACGCTGTCTGGAGGTCCGGGTAAGCCGGTAGTTGCACACGGGCACGCCCCCTCGCCTCGGGATCGTCCACGTCAGTGATGATCCCGAGCGTGAAGACGTCCGGACGCCTTTCCGGCACCGGGCTGGGTGGGCGCGTGGTGAGGGTCGTTTCGTAGCCCGTGCTGTCCAAACGGTGAGAGGCGCTCGCGATCAGGTACGTTCCCTCGATGGACGGCGCTACCCCCTTGATTTTCACGCGCCCACCCGCCCTGAGCCCGGGATTGCCCTCGGCCACGAACACCGCCGTTACCTGCCCGGCCATCCGGACGTCCAGCTCGGACTGCGCCAATCCGTTCGCCTCCTGCGTGGATTCGAGAAGTTCGTTGTCTCGTCGGAGCTCGCCGCCTGCACCCACGCTGGCCAATGTTGGGTCGGCCGTGACGTGGGCTTTCGCGCCGCTGCTGCTCGTTTCGGCCTGATGGACTGAAGCGTCCTCGACACGCCAGCCGTTGATTGTTGCGGAGGCGTACGCCGGTTCCTGGCTGACCTCGATCTCCGCCGAATGAAGGGATGCCCCGAGGCTGAGCTCCAGGGGTTCGCCTTCGCCGTCGAGTCCTGTGAGCCTGAGGGCTCCATCATGGACCACGGGGTAGGCGCCCACGCGGGCGCTCTGTTCAACCAGGAGGCTCAGGTCCGTGCGGGCGCACTGATACACAAGCCCGAGTTTCTCCCCGCCGCCCACTACGTCCAGCCCGGTGCCTTCGCAGAGTGTCCTTGCCAATGCAGCGAGATCGACGTCCTCGTGCAGCCTGGTGAATTGGCGCTTCCTCAGGCGGTGCAGGGCATCGTAGGCCCTGATGCGGATTTCCTGACCAAGGTTCGCTCCGTAGCTGTACTCCACTACCGTCACCTCACCCACGAAGAGCGGGGTCCGATGACCGCCGAGCTCCACCCTCAGGGCATCACCGGGGGCCGGATCCACGCCACCCCTCGCCGCAGCAGTCCTGCCAGGACCGGGCCGCCAGCTGATCAGGCACTGGGCTGGGCGTGCGAGTGAAGTGATCACCTGGACTGAAACGATGGCCGCCGTTTCAGCCGTGCTTAATCTGCGCCGCCCCAAGGTGACGATGAGTTCGGGGAGGCCCTGGACTTGCCTCATGGTGCTTCACCAACCGGTGGGACGGCGAGCGGGCCGCTGAAGTGCGCCGGGTCGTCGATGTTGTTGTATTCCAAGAGAAGCTTCCACAGCAGGGGTGTCCCGAAGGCTTCCACGGAAAGTCGCCCCAACTCAGCCGGTGGCACCTCAGGAAGGAGCTCGCCGCCGTCGGGCATTGCTACGTCCCTGTCCGTGCTGCCATCGCCCGTGACCGCGAGCGTGTCCACGGGTGGGGCCGTCAGATCCACGGCAGGGAGGCGCTGGGCAAGCTCGTAATTCTCGCCGCCTTCCTCATCCGCGGACTGGCCCACACGCACGAATACCATCCGCATCCAGGACCTGAGCGGTGAACCGTCCGCGGCGAAGCGGTCAAAGCGTTCCGCCACCTCCGTCACGATGCCCGGCACATTCCACGCGCGGCCCCACACAAACCGGACCGACGGCGGCCTCCGCTGGCGCTCGACCTCCGCACTGTTCTCGGCGAGCGCCCAGATGGGCCTGGTCATTTGCCGAACGTCCTGCACATGGAGCGACGCCGGCGCGAGGTCGACGTCGAAGAGGAGATCCAGTCTCAGCTCCGTGTGGCCGCCTCCCGTGAAGAGCAGGGGGTCATCAGCCAGTCCGCTGCCGCTGAGTTTGCCGCCCGCACTTCTCCGGGGTTCCACACCGGCGGAGCGCTGCATCACGACCGTTTCCGGGTTGAGCAGGCAGCCAAGGTGTTCCCCGGTGTCCTCGATCAGGAAAGCGACACGTTCCATGTCAGACCGCCAAGTGTTCGTCGGTGAGGCGGGCTTGGCGGGCGATAGCTTCGGTTAGCGGGGTGGTTGCCGGGCTTGATTGGTTAGCGGTGGGGGTGGGCCGCGGGGCGAGCTCCGGCCAGTCCCCCTTGAGCGTTGGCGTGGGGGTACGGGGTGTGCTCGTGCTGGGGTGGCCCTGCGGTTGTGGGGTGTGTAGAGGGGCCTGCTTTGCGTCCCGATTTTGGGGTTTAGCAAGCAGAGTAGGCCCCGCAATGGGAGGCGTCGTGTTGGGGGTGTGTTGTGGGGCCCGCTCTGCGCCCGAGTCTTGGGTTTTTGCACGCACACCGGGCCCCGCAATGTGGGGTGTTTCGGGCCGATCGGTGCGAAGGGGGAGCATGGGTATGTGTTGTGGGGCCTGCTTTGCGCCCGAATCTTGGGTTTTGGCACGCACATCGGGCCCCACAATGTGGGGTGTCGTGTTGGGGGTGTGTTGTGGGGCCTGGTCTACGCCCCATGTTGGCTCCGAAGCACTCAGATCAGGCCTCCCAACGAGGGACGATTCAGATCGATCCGTGCGAAGACGCAGCCTAGGCGTTTGTTGTTGGACCCGTCCTGCGTCCCATGTTGGCCCGGAAGCGCGCATATCGGGTCCCGCCATACGAGTGGGCGTGCGTTGTGGGGTTTGCTCTGCGTCCCACATTGGCCTGGAAGCACGCACATCCGGCCCCTCAACGGGAGGTGTGGCTGAGCGATCAGGGCGAAGGCGCAGCATGGGGGTATGTTGTGGGGCCTGCTTTGCGCCCCAGTTTTGCCCCGAAGCACGCACATCGGGCCCCGCAACGGGAGGTGTCGCCGGGCGATCCGTGCGAAGGCGCAGCATGGGTGTGGCGTGTTGTGGAGCCTGCCTTGCGCGCCAAGAGCGCCCCCAGGCACGAAGAGTGGGCCTCACAACGGGAGGGGTGTTGGTGGCAGCGGCGGGAGGAACCAACCCGGCGTCGCGCAGCAACTGAACCCAGTGCTCGGGTGCGCCTTCCACGTTCAGGCCTCGCACCGTCGTCGAACTTTCCGACGAATCAGGTTCCGAAGCCGAAGGCGGCAACGCGCCTGCTCCCGGAGAACCCGCGCCCGGAGAAGCCGACCCGCGATCCAGCCACGCAGCCACGTCCCTCAATCGCCGGGCAGCTGCCCGCCGCCACGAAAACCCAGGCTCAGGCGACGGGAGCGCGGGCATCGTCGAGCTCCAGGCGGTCGTACGCGATGCTGAGGGATTCGATGGCGAGATCCTTGCCCAAAGCGTCAAGGGGTGCGCCGAACCAGTCGCACGGCCAGGCTCCCAGGAGGTTCCAGCGGCGGACTTCCACGGAGCCGGCGTCGTTGAGCATCGCGATGGAGACGTTCCGGCGTTCCACCTTTCCGTCAACGGCCTTGAAGAGCCATTGCAGCATTTCGGTGGAGTCGGTGAGCCCATACTTCAAGGTCACTGGCGTGTATTCCACTTGCCCGGGTATGACGCGGACTGTGCTGTTTTCGCCGCCGGAGCGGTAGAGGATCCGGTCGATTTTCAGGCCGAGGCCCTCCACTTTGGTGAAGTGGCCCTGAACCACTCCTTGGATCACGAGCTTGAAGTTGTAGGCCCGGTACGGGTCCACCACGTTGCCCGGCTGGGCGGCAGGTGTTGGGGTTGTCATGTCAGGCTCCTGCGCTCTCTGTCTCGCTGGTGTTGTCCGCCGACTGCATGAGCTTGAAGATCACAAACTCGGCCGGTTTCACGGGTGCGATTCCGATCAGCGTGACCACTTGCCCCGCGTCGCGGACCTCTGGAGGGTTGGTTTCTTCGTCGCACTTCACGAAAAATGCCTGTTGAGGAGTGGTCCCCAGCAGGGCGCCGTCCCGCCACACGTTGGTCAGGAACGCGCCGATGTCGCGCCGGATCGACTTCCACAGCGTGTGATCATTGGGCTCGAACACCACCCAGCGCGTCCCGTCCGCCACCGACTCCTTGATCATGTTGGTCAGGCGCCGCACATTCACGTACCGGTATTCGCTCGCCTCGGGAGCTTTGGTTCGGGCGCCCCAAATCCGGATGCCCTCGCCGGGGAAATACCGGATGCAGTTCACGCCGGCCGGGTTCAGGACCTCCTGCTCACCGCGGCTCACCCGCCGCACAAGGTCGATCGCGCCCTGGATGGGCTCGTTGGCAGGCGCCTTATGGACGCCGCGAGTCGCGTCGACACGCGCCCACACGCCTGCAATATGGCCCGACGGCGGCTGCGTCACCTTTTTCCCGGACACGGGATCGATCATCACGATCCACGGGAAATACAGGGCTGTGTAACCGCCGGGGGATTGCGGGGCGCCGAGGTCCTGCTGGTCGCCGGCTTCCGTATCCGGATCCGCCGAGCGGGCCGCCGGGGGCCGGGTTGAGTCGGGCCAGTCCGGGTGGTCGGAGGACACCGAGGATGCAGACAACGGCGTGCTGTCGCTGGCTTCTGCGCCTAAAGGTTCGTCAGATGCGTCTTCGGCTTCGTCGGCGTCACCCGGGCCAGCATCCCCACCCGAGTCAGCGTCCGCCGTCGTCCGCTCCTCTTCCGGGCCCGCATCCCGCGCACCCTCCGGAACGCCCGACGTCGCGGCCCTGGTGAGTGCCCCGACGTCGTCCACTTTTTCCACCGTGTCCATGATGGCCATACGATCCTGGCGGAGCGGGTGCTCCACATGCGCCGCCAGTGCCGCGTAGGATTCAGCATCTGCAAATCCGGGCGCTGCCACCATGGAGATGTCGTCCACGGCCTCGAAAAGCGTCAGGCCGGTGGGCTTGGTCGCCGTGCCCGTGAGGCTGCCGTTGGCCCCAATGTTCACCACATAACAACGGCTTCCTCCGTTTGAGAAGAAGCCGTAAACAGCGTTGGAGAGCGGTGTACCCGCTGTCGCGTTGCCGACATATTGGTCCACGAACTGCGTCCAGTTGTCCAGCACACGGAGCTCATCCACCAAGGCGTCCCGGTCCGGAGCCACGCCTACGAACGCTGCGATACTGGTGTTGACCTGCCCGATGGCACGCGCGCCGCTGGGCACTTCCTGAACATAAACGCCTGGCGCCTGATAGTTCGCCATGGTGCGCTCCCTTTCCTGCCCGCGGTTGTCCGCGGATTCACACCCACCGGATGATGACCGGCAGGCTGCTGGTGCTGGCCGAGACTTCCCTTTCGGTGCCGCGTACTGCTACGGCAAAGTGCTGGAGTTCATCCGCCGAGGCCAGGACCTCGAAGTGGCCGGTCGCATCGCTGACGACTGCCGTGGCGGAAGAATGGGCATGGATGTAAGCGTCGGGGATACCTTTGTTGTGGACGTCCACGAGCCGTCCGTGGATCCGGCGGGCAACGCCGGTCTTGGCAATGAGCGGCTCAAGGACAGGCGGTCCAGAGGGCTCTTCGAAGCGCAGCGCCACGGGGATCCGGACCAGGAACCCGAGCCCTTGCCGGATGGCTCCGGAGTACTCCTCGGGACGGAACTCGCCGGTGGAAACTACCGAGTATTGGCTGTGGCGTTCCACTGCCAGGAGCAGCTGCTCCATGTTGTCCAGTTGTTCGGGGCCATGGCATTCCACTGCCACCCGCAGTTCGAGGTCCAGGACCGGGCCATCACGACGGGATCTTCCCACGCGGTTGAGCGTGACTGCATGGACGGTGACCGGAGCGTCCGGGGTGGGAATGACGGCTTCGGGGGAGCCGTCGTCGAACCTTACGCGCTGGGGAGCCACGGCGTCGGAAAGTACCCCCAGGAGGTCGGTCAACGACGAACGCACATAGCCCACGGCAGAACCCAGAACTCGAAAGGTGACCAGAATTGCAACTGGGACTAGGTTACTCCCGCTGTTGCGTGTAGTCACTGGGGAATCAGGAGTAACTCCATTCGATTGAATCTGCAGGTGGGCGCCCGCCGTCGAACGCTTACGGTTCCTTTCGCGCAAGGTAGCGCCGGACTAGGATTTTGCGAAACGAAGCGGAGGTCCTGAAGATGCATGAGCAAGCGACGGCGGCCCTTGAGACCGGATTTGCCCCGGTTAACGGACTGCACATGTACTACGAGTTGTATGGCGACGGCGGAACTCCGCTCTTGCTCCTGCACGGCGGGTTGTTCGATATTCAGCAGCAATTTGGCGCTTTGATCCCGGGCCTGTCCGAAGGCCGCAGGGTTATCGCCACGGATTTCCAAGGCCATGGAAGAACCAACGACATCGACCGTCCCCTGAAAACTGCGGACCTTGCATCCGATGTCGTTGGCCTCCTTGAACATCTGGGCGTCCGCGAGGCTGATGTATTCGGCTTCAGTGTTGGCGGAGCAGTGGCGTTGCACCTGGCGATCAAACACCCGGAACTTGTTCGCAAACTCATCGTCTCTTCCGTGTCGTTCACGCCCGACGGCGATCGCGGCGGAAACGCCGAAGCTGTGGCCTCCATGACCGTGGATATGATCGCCGGCACCCCGATGGAGCAGCGTTATCTGGCTGTTTCACCGCATCCGGACCGAGAGCACCTGCAAGGACTTTTGGACAAACTCGGACGCTTTGATGCAGGCTCCAGCGGATGGAGTGACGACGAAATCCGCGGAATCGCTGCCCCAACGTTGATCACAGTGGGAGATTGCGACATGGTCAAGCTCGAGCACGCCGTGCGGTTCCTCCAGCTGCGGGGAGGAGACGTGAACGGCGACTTCGAAGGAGTGCCCGCATCGCAGCTCGCCGTGTTTCCCGGCACCACGCATTTCTTCGGGTTGGCGAGGACCGCGCTGGTGCAGGACGTCGTCACAACCTTCCTGGACGCTCCACCGCCGGGCGCGTGGAAGGACCAGTGATTGGTCGGAGTTACTCGCTGCTTGCTCCGAGTGGCCTGCTCCGAACAGAACGTTCCCTGCGCTCGGACGATCTAGTGGCAATGGTTGCAACTGCTTCGGCAGATGCCCGGGTGTGCTTTACTGTCGGCTTAGCGGTAAGCGTCCGTCCCTCAATGGCCATGGAAGCACTCACCTGTTCAACGAGAACGTCGGCAGGAACGCGGATGGCTGTTCGCTTCTTCGCCATGGCCGCGGTAAGTGCAGGTGAGTAGCTGACCTTTTTCATGAGTGGCTCCTTGCGGATGATTTCTCAAACCATTGTGTCACCGCTGCTGCCTACCTCATCTGCGACACAGCGTCCCGCCACCACGCCACTGTTGCCGCCGCAGCTTCCGGCAGGGGCGTCGGTTCGAAGCCCAGGAGGCGCTGGCTTCGCGAGGAATCCATCACGAACGGCCGCTCGAACTGGTAGAGCATCTCGGCAAGCTCGCGCATGTCGGTCGAAAACAGGCCAGCCGTCCTCAGCACCCACCCGGGCACAGCACTCACCTTCGGAACAGAAACGCCGGCAGCGTCAGCGAACGCCGCGGCAAGTTCGCGTTGGGTCAGCGCAGGACCGGTCGGCGCGTGGAGCACGGTGTTCCAGAGCTTAGGATTCCGGGCCGCCATGGTCATTGCCGCCGCCAGATCAGGGACAAACGTGAACGAGTGCGGTTGCCGAGCGCTGCCGATCACCTGGACCGACTTTCCCTCCACAACCAGTGGAACCATTCGTTCGCCTGCATGCGCCGTACGCACCAGCGGGCCGAAGAAGTCGCCGGCCACCACGCTCACAGTATTTGCGGCGTGCACGTGCCGCGCGTTCAGCAGTTGGGTTCTAATGCCTCTTTTTCCGCCCGACGCCGCCCGTGGACCCGCCTCAGTCATCACGTTCTCCCGTTCGCTGTAGGCGTAGAGGCTCTCTGGAAATACGACGACGGCGCCCGCGGCTGCCGCTGCATCCATCACCACTTGTTCGGCTTGCGGGAGTTCGGCCGCCCATGCCGCCGCACGATAAGCGGATCCGTGAATGCAGTGGAATACCGCGGCGGCGCCGTTGAGCGCCTCGCCCAATTGCCTGGGATCAGAGGCGTCCACGCGCATTCGTTCAATGCGGGGATGGTCCGGGCCGCTGCCGGAACGCGTCAGAATGCGAACGTCTTCTCCCTGCTCAGCGAGTTGTTCGGCGACGGTCCAACCAACAGGTCCTGCTCCGGTCACGACGTACATGCTGATCTCTTTCCTCGAAGTCCACTTGAATTTGAAGAGAGAGCAGTGCTCTCTGAATTCAGGATGTCCCTCATCAACGCCAAAGTCAAGAGCACCGCTCTCTTTTGTTGATGGTGCTCTTTCTTGTGGCAAGCTGGTGTCATGTCTTCCACTGCGCCAGGCGTCGAAGCTGCGCCAAAAGCCCAGCCCAAAGCCAAGCCGCCAACTCCCCGTGAGCGTGCGCGGGCACAAACCATCGCCGACATAGTGCGACTCGGCCGGGAGCACCTCGCGGTCCACGGTGCGGCGGGGCTGTCGCTGCGGGCTGTTGCCCGGGACCTTGGCGTCGTTTCTTCGGCCGTTTATCGCTACGTGGAAAGCCGGGACGAACTCCTCACGCTCTTGCTCATCGACGGCTACAACGAGCTCGGCGACGAAGTGGATGCAGCCGTAGCGGCTGTCCCGGAAGATGATTTCGCGGGCCAGTTCCGTGCCCTGGGCAAGGCGGTTCGTGCTTGGGCGCTCAAAGAACCGGCCAGCTACGCCCTGCTTTTCGGCAGCCCCGTTCCCGGCTATCAGGCACCAGGTGAGCGAACCACGGTTCCCGGAACACGTGTCATCTTTCGCCTCGTAAGCATCTTTGACGCAGCCCATCGCGCGGGCGCCCTGGAGACGGAGGCGAGTCCCGCCGTCGTCATCACACCGGCCTTGGCGGCAGACATGCGGAACATCCGGGCTGAACTTGGGATCACGGTGCCCGAGTCAGCGCTCGCGCGGGGCGTGCTGGCGTGGACGTCCGTCTTCGGGGCTGTGAGCTTCGAAGTGTTTGGCCAGTACGGGCGGGATACGTTTGCCGCGCGCGATGAATTGTTCGAGCACCAACTGCTCGTCCTCCAGGGCATGGCGGGGCTGTGACGAGCGGGCCTGTGACGAGCAGCAGACGGTAAAGTATCAAGATGGTTCGAGGGCTTGCTGATATCGGCGCGGAGGGCATACTGCTCGCCGGTGCCGGGCGCGCCATTCTCCTTCAGATTGCGGATCCCAGGGTGGGCCATGGAGTCGCCGATCACAGTGACTTTGCCCAACGGCCGCAGGACCGTCTTCGGGCCACGCTGACGTACGTTTATGCGATTGTTTATGGCACGGACGAGCAAGTCGCCGCGGTTCGCCGGGCAGTTAACCGCGCCCATGCTCCAGTGCGGCGGAACCCTGATGATGCAACAAAGGGCTACAACGCTTTCGACCCCGAGTCCCAGCTTTGGGTTGTCGCCACTCTGTATGACACTGCCGTCACCGTTTACGAGCAAGTGCATGGACCGCTCGACGACGAGACCGCCGACCGCATGTACCGCGACTATGCGCGCATTGGGACGGCGCTGCAGCTTCCGGTGAACATGTGGCCGCCCGATCGTGGGGCCTTCGCCGAATATTGGTCCGCGCACGTGGGCCGGCTTCGACCTGATGAAAAAGCCCGCAACATCGCCAAGGACCTGCTCTATCCGGCAGGTGGGCCGGCACTCATGCGCCTGGCCATGCCGCTTGCCCGCTTCCTGACCGCCGGCCTGCTTCCGGATCACTTGCGCGAAGGCTTCGGCTTGCAGTGGACTCCCCGTGATGACCGCCGTTTCGAGCGGACGATGCGTTGGCTTGGACGCGTCTATCCCCGGCTCCCGCAGCGGATACGGCACTGGCCCAGGGATTACTACCTGGGCCGGCTGCAAACCACCCCTTCCAGGACGAGGGGCAGGTCAAGGAATGCGTAATTCGACCTCGGTGGAGCAAGCCATCGATGACCTCGCGAATCGTTATCTGCGGCACGCCCAAGGCGGGCGACTCCGCATGCGGCTGACCGAGTTCGTGGTGTTCGGACTGAAGCAGGCGTGGGCTTGCGTCTTTGGTGCAGCACTGCTCGCGGTGATCATCGCCGCCCGCCTCTGGTATCCGGACGACGCCGGCTTGGCCCGGAATGACTTCCTGACCATCGCCGCAGTCGTCATTCAGATCCTGATGATCAGCTTCAAGCTGGAAACACTGCGCGAGTTGCGGGTGATCCTGCTGTTCCATGCAGTGGGAACAGTCATGGAGCTGTTCAAGACGGACGTGGGCTCGTGGTCTTACGAGGCCGAGGGCTTCCTCCGGATCGGTGCTGTTCCGCTGTTCAGTGGCTTCATGTATGCGGCCGTTGGCTCGTACATGGTGCGCGTCTTCCGGCTATTTGACCTCCACTTCGACCACTACCCCTGGCGGTGGATCACTGCCCTTGTAGCGGCCGGGATATACATTAATTTCTTCTCGCACCACTACGTCTTCGACGCGCGCTGGGTGCTGCTGGCCGCAGTCGTGCTTGTCTACGGGCGGTGCATGATGCACTTCCGGGTGTTCCGTAAGCGCTTCCGGATGCCCATCCTGGTGTCTTTCCTCTTGGTGGCACTGTTCATTTGGTTCGCCGAGAACATTGGCACGTGGTCCCACGCATGGCTCTACCCCAACCAGGTGAATGGCTGGCAGGCGGTCTCGATCGAGAAGCTCCTTGCCTGGTTCCTGCTGATGATCATCTCCGTGGTGCTCGTGGCGTGGGTGTACAAACCTGGGCCGCCGCCGGCCAGCGCCACACAAACGGCTGGCGCCACCCAAACCCCTGGCGCCACCCACATTCGCCAGCGACAGCCGGATATCAGTGTCGCCCGCCCGCCGGAGTGACGCCGGGCCGTTTGCGCGTCGTCAGGCTTCGCCGCGGGCGGCGGCCTTGAGCGCCGCTCGCCTGGCTTGGAGTGAAGGCCCGACGCCGGGAACCCGAGTTCACGCAGGGCGAAACCAGCCCCTGAACCGCGTACTTCCGGGGGAAATTTCGCCGCGAAAGCCAAACTTGAGCGTACTTCACTCAACTTTGGATTGACATTGAAACAAGGCTGAGTACAGTTGAGTGCAGAACGCTCAACTAGCCGATTGTTGAGTGGGCTCCCGATAACCCAACCGCCCAGCGGACCGGTGCCGGGGGCAATCTCGAACATCGGCCATTGAAAGGAAACAAGATATGTCACGTGCAGTAGGTATCGACCTCGGAACCACTAACTCCGTGGTCTCTGTCCTTGAAGGTGGCGAGCCCACCGTCATCGCCAACGCAGAAGGCGGCCGCACCACGCCGTCGGTCGTTGCGTTCTCGAAGTCCGGCGAAGTCCTGGTTGGCGAAATCGCCAAGCGCCAGGCCGTCAACAACATCGACCGCACCATCGCTTCCGTCAAGCGCCACATGGGCACCGACTGGTCTGTCGCCATCGATGACAAGAAGTACACGCCGCAGGAAATCTCCGCGCGTATCCTCATGAAGCTCAAGAACGACGCCGAGAGCTACCTGGGTGAAAAGGTCACCGACGCCGTCATCACCGTTCCGGCATACTTCAACGACGCCGAGCGCCAGTCCACCAAGGAAGCCGGCGAAATCGCAGGCCTCAACGTCCTCCGCATCGTCAACGAGCCCACCGCGGCTGCACTGGCCTACGGTCTGGACAAGGGCAAGGAAGACGAACTCATCCTGGTCTTCGACCTCGGTGGCGGTACCTTCGACGTCTCCCTCCTCGAGGTCGGCAAGGACGAAGACAACTTCTCCACCATCCAGGTCCGCGCAACCGCAGGTGACAACCGCCTCGGTGGCGACGACTGGGACAACCGCGTCGTCGAGTGGCTGCTGAACCAGCTCAAGATCAAGGGCATCGATCTCTCCAAGGACAAGATCGCCCTCCAGCGTCTCCGCGAAGCTTCAGAGCAGGCAAAGAAGGAACTCTCCTCCTCCACCAGCACCAACATCTCCCTCCAGTACCTGTCCGTCACCCCCGACGGCCCGGTCCACCTGGACGAGCAGCTGACCCGTGCCAAGTTCCAGGACCTCACCAAGGACCTGCTGGACCGCACCAAGAAGCCGTTCCACGACGTCATCGCTGAAGCCGGCATCAAGGTCTCCGACATCGATCACATCGTGCTCGTCGGTGGCTCCACGCGTATGCCCGCTGTCTCTGAGCTGGTGAAGGAACTTGCTGGCGGCAAGGAGCCCAACAAGGGCGTCAACCCGGACGAAGTTGTAGCCGTCGGTGCTGCACTCCAGGCCGGTGTCCTGAAGGGTGAGCGCAAGGACGTCCTCCTCATCGACGTCACGCCGCTGTCCCTCGGCATCGAAACCAAGGGTGGCGTCATGACGCACCTCATCGAGCGCAACACGGCTATCCCCACCAAGCGTTCCGAGACCTTCACGACCGCTGACGACAACCAGCCGTCCGTGGCCATCCAGGTCTTCCAGGGCGAGCGTGAATTCACCCGCGACAACAAGCCGCTGGGCACGTTCGAATTGACCGGTATCGCTCCGGCACCGCGTGGCGTCCCGCAGGTCGAGGTCACCTTCGACATCGACGCCAACGGCATCGTCCACGTGTCCGCCAAGGACAAGGGCACCGGCAAGGAACAGTCCATGACCATCACCGGTGGCACCGCACTCTCCAAGGAAGACATCGACCGCATGGTCCGTGAAGCCGAGGAGCACGCCGCAGAGGACAAGGCCCGCCGCGAAGCTACGGATACCCGCAACTCTGCCGAGCAGCTCGCCTACTCGGTGGACAAGCTGATCGCCGACAACGACGACAAGCTGCCGGAAGAGGTCAAGACCGAGGTCAAGGCCGACGTCGACGCCCTCAAGTCCGCGCTGGAAGGCACCGACGACGCCGCCGTGAAGACGGCCTTCGAGAAGCTCCAGGCTTCCCAGACGAAGCTCGGCGAAGCCATCTACTCGCAGGCAGCCGCAGCTGACGCTCCAGGTGCCGGTGCAGAAGGTGCCCCGGCCGGCGGCGCTGGTTCCGGTGCTGCCGACGAAGACATCGTCGACGCTGAAATCATCGACGAAGACGAAGCGAAGAAGTAGCCATGCCCCACCACGGCAACGAAGCAGAGCACTCTGAAGGAAACGAGCCGCGCAAGCCCGTAATCCGGGACAACCGCAAGGTTGACCCGGAAACCGGGGCTGCCCGCCACCCCGAAGGCGAAGCTGCTGCTCCCATCGAAGGCAACACCGCCCCCACGGAAGGTGACGCTCTCTCCCAGGCTGAGGAAATCCTCAACGGGGTAGAGGTGCCGGCCGAGGAGTCGGTAGCCTCCGGCGCCGCGGCTGAAGCCCAGGCAGCGGAGCTCCGCAATGACCTCCTTCGCCTTCAGGCTGAGTATGTCAACTACCGCAAGCGCGTCGAACGCGACCGCGCCGTAGCAGGGGAGATGGCCGTCATCGGCGTCCTGAACTCCCTGCTCCCGGTGCTGGACGACGTCGACGCCGCCCGCCAGCACGGTGACCTCGAAGACGGCCCCTTCGCCGCCATCGCCACCAAACTGGAGAACGCGCTGAAGACGTACGGACTGGAACGCATCGCGGAAACAGGTGTCGAATTCGACCCCACCATCCACGAAGCGCTCATCCAGCAGCCCGGCGAGGACATCGACGTGGACACGGTCAGCCAGGTGCTGCGCTCCGGATACCGCTCCGGTGAGCGGGTTCTGCGTGCGGCCCAAGTGATCGTCGCGGTTCCGGCGTAGGTTCACCGCGAAGCGAGACAAGGGGCCCCGCCCCTACGCCGGGTGGCTTGGGATCTTTGATCCAAAGCCACCCGGCTCCGGTAGGCCCGAAGCCACTCCCGGGCCCCTTGTCTCGCTCCGCTCCGGCGGTAATGTCGCCGTATCGCTCTGAATGAATTACGAAAGGAAACGCTCTTGGCCAGCCAGGACTGGGTTGAAAAGGATTTTTACGCGATCCTTGGTATTGCCAAGGACGCGTCTGACGCGGATATTAAGAAGGCTTACCGCAAGCTAGCCCGCGAGCATCACCCTGATACGAACTCGGGGAATGCAGCTGCGGAGAAGAAGTTCAAGGACATTTCCGAGGCCTACTCGGTGTTGTCCAACCCTGAGGACCGGCAGCAGTACGACGCTATCCGCGCCATGGGTGGTGCCCGGTTCGCTCCGGGTGCTGGGGCGGGACGTGGTGGTGCTGGCGCTAACGGTGGGTTCGAGGACCTGTTCGGTGGTTTGTTTGGTGGCGGCGCGCGTCAGCCTTCGGGGGCCGGTGGTATTCCTCCGGAGTTTGCTGACTTGTTTGGGGGTGGCTTCGGTGGTGGCCAGACCGGGTTCCAGCGGGCCCCGCAGAAGGGCTCGGATCGCACTGCGACGACGTCCATCTCCTTTGCGGGTTCCATCAAGGGCACTACTGTGAGCCTGCGTGAAAGCAACGGCCATGTGATCGACGTCAAGATTCCCGCGGGCATCAAGGACGGGCAGAAGGTGCGGCAACGCGGCAAGGGCAACGTTGGTCCCGCCGGAAACGGTGACCTCATCATCACCGTGAATGTGAAGCCCCACGAGTTTTTCCAGCGCGACGGCGACAACATCCGCATCCACGTGCCCGTTACCTTCGCAGAAGCTGCGCTCGGCGCGACTATCGATGTTCCAACGATCGACGGCGACACCGTCAAGGTACGCGTCCCGGCCGGGACGCCGTCCGGTCGCACCCTCCGGGTCAAGGGCCGCGGCGTGAAAACGTCCAAGGCGACCGGTGACCTGCTGGTGACTATCGACGTCGCCGTCCCCCAGAACCTGAACAAGGAAGCGGAGGAGGCCGTGAAGGCATTTGCCGCCGCGACCACTGACGCCAACCCGCGTCACGATTTGGCCGCGAAGGCCCGGTTATAAGGAGACGGTCATGGCAATCGACGTCAACCAGCCGATCTTTGTCATCTCCGTCGCCGCGGAGCTTGCCGACATGCATCCGCAGACGTTGCGCCAGTACGATCGTCTGGGCATTGTCTCGCCCAGCCGTGCCCCCGGGAAGTCCCGGCGGTACTCCCAGAACGACGTCGACAAGCTGCGGGAGGTCCAGCGCCTCTCCCAGTCCGGCGTCTCACTCGAAGGCATCAGGCGCATCCTGGACCTTGAAAACCAGGTAGCGGCGTTGCAGTACCGAGTCGCTGAGCTCACAGAAGAACTTACCCGCCGCCGTAGCCCGTTGGACACGCGTATTTTCGCGGCCGGAGCAGCGGGCGACGTCGTCAGTCTGGCCCGCGGTCAACGTCCCCGTGCGAGGTCGCAAGCCGTTGTGGTGTGGAGGCCGCGGCCAGAGCAGTAGGTCATCTCACTCCACGACCGTGTCGGCATGCCGGTGCGCAACCTTCCACTCGCCATCCTCGCGGCGGTACACCTGGGTGGCCCTCAGGACCTGGCTCGCCTGCTGCCCGGTGACCGAGATTGAGGATCGCTCCAAACCAGCGGTGTAGGCCAAGTCGCCAACGACGTCGTAGGCCTGCAGTTCGAATGAGTAGGCGGTGCAGTCGGAGAACCTGTTGCCAGATCTGTGAAAAGCCGGCCGACTTCTTCCTGCCCGACGGCGTTGCGCCAGGCGCCCAGGACGCTCACGGGCTCGTGGCTGGACCAAATGGCCCGACGCGGGGCGGAGTCTCCATTGAGGAGGGCCACCTCAGCCTGGTAAAGCGTGGTCCTGACCCAGGCAAGGAACTCATCGTTCTCGGTCATGTCCCCAGTATGCTCCCGCACGCGAAGGAGGCACTGCCGGAACCTGTAACAGTGGACTCTCCCGCGCCGTCATCAAAAGGAGTGTGATTAGTAGGAGAGCTCCTATGAAAGAGAGGCCCACGATGGCACCCAGCGAAACGGCACGACGGAATCACGACGAACTTTTCCCCGGTCAGCTTCCAGCCTTGGCGGTTACAGACCCCGAGCTCGTGGAGATTTTCAACAACTTCGCTTTCGACGAGGTTTTGAGTCACGGAAGACTGGATACCAGGACGAGGCTCATGGTTCAGCTCGCCTCTCTTATCGCTTCACAAGGAATGCGGGAGTACCGTGCGTTGCTCGGAGCGGCCCTTACGGTGGGCGTGACACCGGTGGAGGTGAAGGAGCTTGTCTACCAAGCAGTCCCCTACATCGGCATGGGCAAGGTTTCGGATTTCCTGCACGCCACCAATGAAATCCTCAAGGAGAACGGTGTGGAGCTACCTGTTCCAGGCCAGTCCACCACTACCCCGAAAGACCGAGGGGAGAAAGGCCTGGCTATCCAGAAGGAGATCATAGGCCCAGAACGGATCGACGATATGCGTGCAGCTGCTTCAGCTGATGAAAGGCACTTCCAGGAGTACCTTGCCGGGAACTGCTTCGGCGACTATCTGACACGCACCGGCATTGATGTTCCGAGACGTGAACTCCTCACGTTGTCCATGCTTGTCTCCCTTGGCGGCTGCGAGCCACAGGTGAAGGGGCACATTCTGGCGAATCTGAACGTAGGGAACAGCCGCGGCCTGATGCTGGACGTCATCACGCAATTGCTGCCCTACATTGGGTATCCCCGGACGCTCAATGCGTTGCGCACACTCAACGAGACGGTGCCGGCACCCAGCGCAGGGTAAGGCTGACTTCAGCTGTGGATCGTAGCCGGAAAAGGACGATAATAAAGTCATGGCACGGCAAGAAGGGCACGTGCTAGTGGTTGGCGTGTAGGCGCTGAAAAGCGTCCCATGCTCGTGTAGTGAGGGAAGATTCCGATGTCGTTGTCGGATGAAGAACGCAGGAGTTTGGAAGAGCTTGAGCGGGATCTCGCTTCATCGGATCCTGACTTGGACCTCCAGCTGAAGTCGGGGCGCCCGCGAGGTGCAGTGGCGCGCTCAGTTTTTGGTGTCCTGGCAGTTTTGGCCGGTTTCGCGATGGTCATTGCCGGGATCATCACACAACTCGTCCTTGTGGGTGTGGTCGGGTTCCTGCTCGCTGGAACAGGCGCCTACTTACTGTTCAGCAGGATGGTCCTCAGGAGACGGACTCGCCGACACGATGAGGGCAAGCCGGACTAGCCCGGCACCGGGCCAGCCGGTAGAAATCCGGCCAGCTTCAGTACGTCCGGGCAGCTTCAGTAGGTCTCCGGGGGCACATCCGTAGGCGAAGCAGCGAGGTCATTCGGCGTGGTCGGCTTGGCCGTCTGCGCGGCCGGTTTGGCAGGGACAGGCTCCCCGGGAGGCACCATCATTCGCCATGCGAGCACCAGGCCTGCGCCGACGCCAGCAACTGCGAGGGCAACCATCCATCCGGCACCCGGGGAACTCCGCTGACTGGTGCGGCGGCTCAAAGTTTGAGTTGTTCTCTTGACCGCTCTGGCCGCGGTGCGCTGAGCCCTTTTTGCGGCTTTACGGTTCCCGGTCAGCGTGAGCATCACGCCGTGCACCACAGACGGAACGTCGGCGTGATTGATCCGGGACAACGCCCACCCCACAACTGCATCCGCTTGCGACGACGTGCCCTCAGCAGCATGCTTCACCCACTCGGCGGCGAGGTCCTGGACTGCGGGAATGATGTTTTGTGCTTTGTACATGTGAACCCCTCACGGAGTAGATGGCCCCGTTGCCAGACTACGCCGAGGGCTGCGGGACCAACAGGTGCCCGAACACAACGCTCGTTCAGGTCCGGATTACCGCTGCCAGCTCCACAGGCTTCTCCAGTCCGGCCCACTTCCCGCTGAGGATCAACTCGCTGTGGAGCTCCGGAGATGCAGCAGCGCTGGCCGAAGAATCAACATCGACAACCCGCGATACCTTCAAGCGAAGATCACCAGCATCAATGATGGTCACGCCACTGCCCGATACCGGGGCCGAGGCACTCAAGGCGGGGACACCGACGTCGAGCGTTCCGCTTCCTTTCACGTTGACTGTGCTGGGCCGGGGCTCGCGTTCGCCGTCGACGATCAGTGCAGCCTCTTCCTGGCCGGTGAGGATGGCAGTGGCGAGGGCCTTGACGTAAACGGGGTCGGCGCAGGCGTCGTAGACCCACCGCTTGCCGAGGACGGAGTGGTCCATGGTGCCGATGAGCCATTCTTGGGCGCCGGCCAGTTCGTAGCCCCTGTAGCTCAGGGGGACCTGATAGATCCGCTCTCCCGCAGCGACGACATGTGTCTCGAGCCCGACCTCGCCGGCGGGGTCGTCAAAACGGTAGGCCCCAATGAGTTCCGGGGCGCCATCCTGCATGAACCAGGGCTGCGTCGGCAGGTATCCAGCGATGAGTTCGAGCTTGGACGGGGACAGGGTTGCCTTGTGAATGATCGCCATGTTCTCCAGCCTAGGCCAGGGCGCCGTGCTGTTCGATACGGGTCCCGATGCGCGGCCTCGCCCCTGCACTGTTTACAATCGAAGGGACGCGCCGACTATTGAGGGAATCATGAAGAAACTCACCACTGTCCTGATCGCTGCCGGGCTGCTTGCCACGGCTTCAGCTTGCTCTTCGCCGCAGCTGACCACCGCAGAAACGTGTGACCGGGTGGGTGTCGCCGTTGCCAGCCTCCCGAGCAACGCCAGCAAGACCGCAACCATTCGCGTCGCCAACGCCATCCGCCCGATTGAACCGGTTGCTTCCAACGAGATGAAGCCCGTGGTCACGGCCATCCTTGAATACTCGGATGAACTCGTGAAGGAATCCCCGGACGAGAACAAGATGGGTGAGCTTTCCGCCGCCTACCAGGAAGCCGGCACTAAGTACGGCGAGCTCTGCCGCGGCTAATGACGCCCACGGCCTAACGGCTACAACCCCCGATGTTCTCTCACACCACAGCCTTTAAACCCGGACGTTCTCTCACATGATGTGAGAGAACGTCCGGGAAAAGACGTCAGGATGTGAGAGAACATCCGGGGGCTAGGGCGCGCGGAGCGCCGCGTGGAACGCGAACGAAGCGTTGCTCCAGATCACGAACAGCAGGGGAGCAGGCGCCAACGCGATGCCCAGAACGGGCTGAAGTACGGCTGCAGAGGCAATGATTCCGAGCAGGACCAGCATGGCCAGGCTCAGATACCAGCGCTGGACGGCCAAATAGAGCGAGGCCTTGAGGATGCTTTTCAGCCTTGCCTCGGGCAGAAGCACGACGCCGGAAATCGCCGTCACGGTAAGGCTCACCGCCACGGCGGCTACTACGACGATCAGCGGCACGAGGACCGCAGCAGCCGGCATTGCGGAAACGATCGCGAGGTCCACACCGAGGAACATGAGCAGGCCAACAGCGCCCAGGCCCAATACGGCAGTCCTGCCAAAACTGCGCTTGTATCCCTGAAGGAAAGCAGCCACCGGCTTGACCGCGCCGCCGTCGTCGTTCAAGGCCTTGAAGGCAGCGAAGATGCCAGCCAGGGACGGCGCGATAGTTACCGAAAGCGCCAGGAAGAACGGCCACGCAGCGGCGGGGTCGGCCACCAACGACAGGCTGAGGACCAGCGGAGCGTTGGCTATGGCGAGCAGGACGTTGCCGACCAGGAACGTGTAAATGAAGCCGAAAATGCTCCCAAAGGTTTCGAACCCCGGCCCGGCCCACCGGCGTCGCTTCTGCTGCAAAGTCGTCGCACCCACAGCACTTATCCTTTCATCCCGCTGGTTGCGATGCCCTGGATGAAGTAGCGCTGCCCGATCAGGAAGATGATGAGGATCGGGATCACGGAGATCACTGAGCCGGTCATGATCATGGCGTACTCGGCGTCGAACTGGCCAACGAAGGAACGCAGGCCCAGCTGGACAGTCCAGAGGCGGTTGGACGTGAGGTAGATGAACGGGCCCATGTAGTCGTTCCACGTGTTGACGAAGGTCAGCAATGCCAGGCTTGCGAGGGCCGGCTTGGACAAGGGCACTATCACGCGGGCCCAGATACCGTACTCGCTCAAGCCGTCGATGCGGGCGGCTTCGCACAGCTCGTCCGGGATGGTCATGTAGTACTGGCGCATCAAGAACACCCCGAACGCACCGAAAGCCTGAAGCAGGATCAGGGCGTTGAAGCTGTTGGTCAGTCCGAGCTGCTGCATCATGATGTACTGCGGAACCATGTAGGCCTGCCACGGAACGGCGATGGTGCCGATGTAGCAGAGAAAGAGCACATCGCGGCCCGGGAAACGGACCTTGGAGAAGCCGTAAGCGGCCAGCGAACCCGTCAGCACCTGGAGGCACGTGATGACCACCGCAAGGTACAGGGAGTTCTGGAGATAGCCCATCATGGGGATGCGGGTCCAGATGTCGGCGTAGTTGCTCCAAACGAATTCTTTGGGAATCCACTGGATGGGGACGGTGAGGACCTGGTTGTTCTCCTTCAGGGAAGAGGAAAGCATCCAGATGAACGGCACCATGAGCGCCACCACCAGCACCACTAGAACGCCGTAGATGACGTAGTTCGCGGTCCGCTTCTTCTGCTCGCGGGGCGAGCGCTTTCGGTCCGTACGACGGCGGTCTTCCGCGCTGGGTGCGCCTTCCTGTACGGGCGACGCATGGACGTTGAGTTCCAGGGCTTTGAGGTCTTCAGCCATGTTGGTCATCAGCGTTCCCTCCGCTGTTGGATCTTGAATTGCAGGACGGTGATCGTCAGCACGATGATGAACAGGACCAGTGAAATGGCCGAGGAGTAGCCGAACTTACCTTCGCCGATGCCCTCCTGGTAGATGAGCTGGGACAGCACCGTGGTGGATCGGCCAGGGCCACCATTGGTCATAACCACAATGAGGTCGAACACCTTGAAGCTGGAGACCGTCAGCATGACCACCACGAAGAACGTGGTGGGCCGAAGCGACGGGATGGTGACGTTCCAGAAACGCTGCCAGGCGCTGGCCCCATCCACTTCCGCGGCTTCGTACAGCTCCGTCGGAATGGCCTGTAGCCCGGCCAAATACAGCACCATGTAGTAGCCCATGTCACGCCATACGCTGGTGATGATCACGGCGGGCAAGGCCCAGTCCGAGCTGGATGTCCAGCCCGGAGCCTCGGCGATGCCCACAGAGTGAAGGAACTGGTTGATCGGGCCGGTGTCCGGGCTGAACAGCATGTTCCAGACGACCGCTACGGCCACCAGGGACGTAATGTACGGAAAGAAGATCGCTACCCGGAAGAAGCCGATGCCCTTGAGCTTGCGGTTCAGGAGCATCGCGAGGATGAGAGCGAGCGCCATGGTGAGCGGGACATGGCCGAGTGCGTAGACAACCGTGTTCCGCAATGCGATCCAGAAGGAGTCGCTGGCGAACATGCGCTGGAAGTTGGCCAGGCCCACCCACTTGGGTGCGCTGAACGAGGTCCATTCCATGAAGGAGAGCGCGAACGCCGCCAGGACCGGAATGAGGGTGAAGGCCAGGAACCCAAGGAAGTTCGGAAGGATGAACGTCCAGCCGATCAACGTATTACGCCTGGCCTGCTTCCTGTTGCCCCGGCTGAGTGCCGGGGCAGGCGTCGGGGTGATGGTTTCTGTAGTCATGATGGTTCTTACTGGCCGAGAACTTCACTCTTGACGCGCTTGTCCATCTCAGCGATGCCGTCGGTGACGGACTTCTCGCCGACCATGATGAGCTCGTGCTCCTGGTTGAGGATTTTGTCCGTGGCTGCGGACTTATCGCTGACGGGCATTTCCAGGGCGGTGTCGTCCGGAGTGAAGGCCTTCTTGGACAGCTCGTCCGTGGGCATTCCGTCGAGCTTGAAGTATTCGGCTGTCACGGAATCGTTCTGCAGGGCAGGCACAACGCCGATCTTGGAGATAGCCTTTGCTCCTTCTTCGCCGGCTGCCCATTCGATGAACTTCTTGGCTTCATCGGAGTGCACTGCGTTCTTGTTCACAGCGAAAGCAGTGGGCGAACCGAACGTGGTGACCTTACCGTCGTCGTTCTTCTGAGGCATTGGAGCCAAGCCCCAATTTACGTTGGTTTTGCCGTCCTTCTTGGCCTGCAGAAGACTGGAAATGTACCAGGTGCCCATGGGCATCATGGCTGCCTGGCCGGACTCGAACATGGTGCGGTAGCTGGTTTTCTGGCTCTTGGCGGTGCCGAAGTCCAACGTGGCCCCGGATTTCTGCAAGTCCAGGGCGGTGTTGTACTGGTCCTGGAAGTAGCCGTACTCGCCGCTGTTCTGGTCAGCGCCGTTCTGCGCCGCTGAGATTGCCTGAACCACGGAACGCCAGATGTGGTGGTAGGTACCGTATACCTTCTTGCCGTCCGCTTCGCTGGTGAGCTTCTTGGCAAGCTCTGTGTACTTCTGCCACGTCAGGTCCTTGGGGTCTTCAACGCCGGCGGCCTTGAACAGGTCCTTGTTGTAGTACAGGAGCCAGAAGTCCTGACGGTAGGGTGCAGCGAAGTACTTTCCATTGATATCGAACGCATCGATGCTGGCCAGGTTGTCCTTGCCCACCTTGTCCACCACGCTGTTGATTTCCTGCAGCTGGCCGTTGTTGGCGTAGCGGGAGTAATCAATCACGTTCTTCATGGTGAGGACGTCGGTGGTGTCGCCACCCGCCAGCATGGTGGTGACCTTCTGGGGGTAATCGTCAGCCAGGATGTCTACGGGTTCAATGTCCACGTTGGGGTGGGAGGCCTCGTAGCCGTCAAAAAGGGCCTTGAACTCCGGAGTGCCCGCATAGTTCCATACCGAGACAGTCAGCTTGGTCTTGCCTTCGGCCGCCTGCGGTTCAGCGGGACCCGCAGCGCCGGCACAGCCGGTGAGTCCGAGTCCTGCAGTCACCGCAAGGGCGATTGCGGCGAGGGTTGTGCGCTTCATTGCGTTCTCCTTACTAAGGGTTTAAGTCTGCCGCAATTGCGGCTTCTTTGTGCTTGGGCTAGGCACTGAGGCCGAGGTCCTCGTGAACTACTTGGGCCAGGAGGTCCTTGCCGGCGAGGTACCGTTCCAGGTCGTCAAGGGCGGCATCGGACATCCGCCGGGTTTCGGTTCCGAGTGAGCCTGCGATGTGTGGGGTGATGATCACATTGGGGAGGTCGTACAGTGTGGAGTCAACGGGCAGTGGTTCAGGTTCCGTGACGTCCAGCAGGGCGGTGATTCGTCCGGTAGCGCACTCTTTTTCCAAGGCCGCGGTGTCAACCAGGGAACCACGTGCGGTGTTGATGAGGGTGGCGTGGTCTTTCATGGCTGTGAGCTGGGCCGTGCTGATCATGTGGCGCGTTTCTGGAAGCGCGGGTGCGTGAATGGTGACCACGTCAGATACCGGCAGGAGTTCTTCAAGCGTGACCAGTTTCCCTCCCGCAGCAGCCACTTCCAAAGGGTCGGCGTGCGGATCACTCACCAGGCAGGTTACGTCTTGGAGCTGCTGGACCAATTGGACCACCCGTCGTCCGATCCGCGAGAATCCGATCACGCCCACCACGCGGCCGATATTGCCCAGTTCGCCGCGCTCGCTGATGTAGCTCCAGTTTTCGCGGAAGGAGCGGGCATCGTTGGCCAGCACCTGGGCCTTCTTGCCAGCCAGGACAATCGAAGCGAAGGTGAATTCGGCGACGGGGATCGCGTTGGCGTCGGCACCGTTGGTGACAGTGATTCCGCGGTCCCAGAGTTCCTCGCTGACGAAGCTACGTACTGTTCCGGCACAGTGAAAAATTGCCCGGAGTTTGGGCATGCGCTCCAGGCGCTCGGCGTTGAGCCGGGGAACTCCCCAACTGGTGAGGAGGATTTCCACCTCTTCCAAGCGACCGTACAGCTCAGGATTGTCCAGGGAATCCGTCCACGGCTCATCACCAAGATCCACCAATTCTGCCAGCCGCTCCAGTCGCGTGGAATCGAACTGATCAGCAAAGGTTCCGCTATTCATGACCAGCATTGCCTGGGGCTTGAGCGACATTGAGGGGATCCTCCCTTCGGATTTCAGCCGGCCTGTTCGACCGGTTATTTATGTGTTGCATCACATCTAATAATCAGTACATACTCATGAACAAGACAGTTCATTCAACTCAATCGAGCTTGATCTTAAACGTTCACACTCGAACAAATGAGAGAAGAATTCCTATGGCAATCGGCACCGACGCCGTCGAAGCGCCACCATTGCTCACTTCATGGGGCTCCCAGGCTGAGGCTGGGTCCCTTGTTGAATCGCTTCGCGGCGCCCGCGATCGACTTACCATTCGTCCAGCGTCCGACGCCGGATGGCAGCGCGTTGCTGCATGCTCGCTCACGAAGCTACGCACCCAGGGCAAGGCGGAGAAGGGCAGTCCCTGGCCCCAACCGCTGGTGTCCCACTACGCCCGCTACTTTCGCGACGGCAATCGCACGGCCTACGAAGAACTCGTGGCGAGCCGGCAGCAGCGGTTGACGCGCGCCGTCGTGATGGCTGCGGTGGAGGGCTCGGACCAAGCCGGGTGGCTTGATGAAGTAATCGACGGCGCCTACCTCCTGTGCGAGCAGAGCTCCTGGAGTTGGGCCGCCCACGATGATGTTTTTACGCGCAACGGCGAAGTGGTTCCTGACCGCTCCCGCCCTTACCTGGACCTGGGCGCCGGTGAGGTAGTTGCCCAGCTCGCGTGGCTGGATCTCGTGCTAGGTGAGCAGCTGGATGAGCGCGCTCCTGGATTGCGCAAACGCATTCGCTTGGAGGCCGACCAGAGGGTAATCCGCCCGTTCCTGGACAGGCTGGACTGGCACTGGCTGGGCCTCAACGGGGACGTCCACAACTGGAATCCGTGGATCCACTCGAACATTATTGTGGCCGCGCTGTTGCTGGTCGATGATCCGGAACTACAGGCTCAAACAGTCGCCCGCTGCATCGAGGGCCTCGACCGTTTTCTTGCCTCGATTCCAGCTGATGGCGCTATTGACGAAGGCTTCGCCTATTGGTGGAACGGGGCCGGCCGCGCCCTGGAAGGCCTCGCCGTCCTGGAGCAAGCTACCGGTGGAATGCTCAACGTGGACCTGCCGGTGATCCGGGAACTCGTCGCCTTCCCGTACCGGATGCATCTGGGGCATCGTTGGTTCCTGAACGTCGCCGACGGTCCTGCCCGCGCGCCCGCAGGTCTCCCGTGGGACATGCTGCACCGTTGGGCCGTGCGACTCGGTGACTCCGAGGCAGCCCACCATGCCGCAACCTTTGCCGCCGTCGAACCCGAACCCGAACCGTGGGCTGGACTAGGCCGCGTCCTCACCTCCCTTACCCAACCAGGTAGCAGCACAGCGCGTTTTGAGCCCTCAAAACGCGCACAGCTGCGACCTAGTTGGGGGACGTACCTTCCTTCCGTCCAAATCATGATCGCCCGGCAAACTCCCGGCGCCACAGACGGGCTCACTCTCGCGGCCAAGGGCGGGCATAACGGTGAGCACCACAATCACCGCGACGTCGGCTCCGTGATGGTCGCCATGGACGGGGTCCCCTTGCTGGTCGACGCCGGCCAGCCCACCTACACCGCGCAGACGTTCGGCCCTGATCGGTATCAGATCCGGGCCATGCAAAGCGCGTGGCACAGCGTGCCGGCGCCGTTCGGCCTGGAGCAGGGGACCGGTTCGTCCTTCGCAGCTACGGTTCTCCAGGAGCCCACTCCCGAGGAGCCGACCCTCGCACTCGGACTTGGCTCCGCCTACGGGCTGGACCACGCCGAGCAGTGGATCCGGACCTCCATGCTGAACCGGGAACTTGGAACCGTGATGATAGATGACCGTTGGAACCTGCCGCCAGCGCCAGCGGAGGGAACGCCCGACGTCGACATCACCTATCTCGCGGCCGGCACCGTTCGCTTGGGTCATGACGCGACGGCGACGGTCACGCCCGACGGCATTCCCAACGTGGAAACCACCAGGGGAGTGCACCTCCGCTGGAAGCCGGCCACCGCCGTCGTGCTCGTGGACGAATGGCACCTCGACGATCCGCTCCTCAGTGGCGTTTGGGGCGAAAAGCTAACGCGCCTGCGATTCCGCATACCCGCCGAAACCTGCGCTTCGGGCGCATTCACCCTCACTGTGGAGACCATCGATGACTAACGAAACAAGTCCCGAGGGCAGCGGTAAGTCGCTGTTTTCGCTGCAACGGCGGGAGCGGTTGATGGAGGAACTGCGCGCCCACGGTGCTATCACGGTGCGCGACATCGCCTCCAAACTCGGTGTCAGCGAACTGACCATCCGGCGTGACGTGAACATTCTGGCCGATGAAGGACTCGTTTCCCGCGTGCATGGCGGCGCTACGCTTCCCAGTCCACTGGACCGCTCAGTTGCGGTGGGAAGGCCATCGGCGCACAGCTATTCCATCGGCATGGTGGTTCCCTCGCTGGACTACTACTGGCCGCAGGTCATCAGCGGAGCCCGCGGCGAGGCCGAACTGCAGAACCTCCGGATTCTGGTTCGCGGCTCAGCCTACGATGCTGCCGATAATCGTCGCCAAGTCCAGGCACTGCTGGATACCCAGAACATCGACGGGCTGATCGTGGCGCCGGATATGAGCGGTGAGCATGGCAAGGAGCTGCTGCGGTGGCTCAATGCTTTGCCCATCCCCGTGATCCTGACCGAGCGGCGTGCGCCGTCGGAGATCCCGGCCCACCGCCTTGAATGGGTGGCGACTGATCATGCATTCGGGGCGGGAATGGCTGTGCGGCACCTGTGGCAGGAGGGGCACAGGATGATCGGCTGCCTCACGGATTCCACCAGTCCCACCAGCCCGCACGTGGTCCGCGGCTGGAAGCAAGCCCTTGCCGCGCTCAAGATCCCACTGGACAAGTCCATCCACGAGGATTCGGCCAAGCTGGACAACGGCGAACGCGCAAAACACTTTGATCACGTCCTGGAGCTGTGCCGTTCTTCCGGGACCACGGCTATGTTGGTGCACTCAGATACCCAAGCCGTGGCGTTCGTGCAGCATTGCGTGGACCGCGGAGTGGATGTTCCCGGCAGCATGGCGATCGTGGGATACGACGACGAAGTTGCCTACCTTGCCGAGCCTGCGATCTCCGCGGTGCGGCCCCCCAAGAGCTACGTCGGCAAGGTTGCAGTGCAGCTCATGGCTGCCCGCCTGGCCGAAGGAAGGATGCGCCCAGTGCATCGAATTGACCTGAACCCTGAACTGATAGTGCGGGAGTCGTCCGTGGGTGCGCCCCGCGTCCGGACTGACGTTGTGCTGGAGGATTCGCTCTGATGGCTCTTGTGCTGCCTCCGATGGACTTTGCATTGTCCCCTTTTACAGGCCTGACCCGCGATCACTGGTGCTCTTATGCGGATTACTTGCTGCGCTCGGCCCACCAATTTGGGACCGAGGACCACGCGAACATTCACCTCCCGGGCGCAAACAGCCGATACGGCCCGAGGAGTGATTCGCTGGAAGCTTTCGCCCGGACGTTCCTGCTTGCTTCCTTCCGCATCGCCGGGGATTCTGCCACCACCGGCTGGATCGCCGAGTGGTACGCCGAGGGGCTCGACGCCGGAACCAACCCCGCAAATCCCAACCGGTGGCCGACGCCAGGGGAGCTGGGACAGGCGAAGGTAGAGGCGGCATCGTTGGCGGTTGGTCTGGCACTGACCCGCGATGTGCTGTGGGACAACCTCCCGCAGCGCGTGCAGGAGCAGCTCATAGCCTGGTTCGAGACCGTGATCGGCGAGGACTATCCGCCCATCAACTGGGTGTGGTTCCAGATTGTGGTGGAGACGTTCCTGGCTTCTGTTGGTGGGCGCTACTCGGACGAAGACATCGACGCCGGACTCGCCATCCACGACTCGCTCTACCGGGGCGGGGGCTGGTTTGCTGATGGTCCGGAGCGCGCATACGACCACTACGTCGGCTGGGCTTTCCAGGTGTACCCGCAGCTCTGGGCTCTGATGGCACCTTCCGATCCCCGGGTTTCTGCCCGCAAGAAGCTCGACGGCGATCGGCTGGCTGATTTCCTGGATGACGCTTCTTACCTGGTCGGGTCCAACGGGGCTCCTATGATTCAGGGGCGAAGCTTGATATACCGGTTCGCAGCCGCAGCGCCGTTCTGGGCAGGGGAGTTGTCCGGGCACACACGTCTGCAGCCGGGTTTGGCGCGCCGGACTGCCTCCGGAATGCTCGACTACTTTGCCAGGCACGGGTCCATCACTGAGGATGGGCTCCTGTCCATCGGCTGGCACGGCGAGTTCGCGGGTATGAAGCAGGCGTACTCCGGTGCCGGATCGCCGTACTGGGCTGCGAAGGGGATGCTCGGCTTGGCCCTTCCGGCGGATCACCCTGCGTGGACTGCGGTGGAAGCTCCCCTGCCTGTTGAGGTTTCTGACACCCAGCGCTTAATCGCGGCTCCGGGGTGGCAAGTGGATGGGACTGTTTCCGACGGGGTGGTACGGATCCGGAACCACGCGACCGACCACGCCGTGGTTGGGGCTTTGGTTGCCGACAGCCCTCTTTACGCCCGGGTTGGGTACTCGACCCACACATTCCCCGACCTCTCCGCCGAGTCCGTGGACAACGCGGTGTCGTTCGTTGACTCCTCTGGCCGGCTGACGCATCGGACGGGGTTCGAGTACCTTGGTTCGTTTTCCGAGGGCGGAGTCCAGGTGGGCGCCTCCCGGTTTACGGCTCACTGGATTACTCCTGATCCCGACGCCGGTCCTGATCACGGCAGCGGTGTTGCCGGAACTGCTGCCCCCGGGCCTTCCGTCACGGTGGTTTCGGTGACGCGCGGGGCCGTGGAGCTTCGGCTGGTTCGGGTGCGGGGTGCTTCTGGTTCGGGGGCTTCGCTGCGGATCGGCGGGTGGCCGGTGGATGCTGTGTCTTCCGTAGTGAGCTCTATCGGGGCCGTGCCTGGGTTTGGCCTGGCGTTGGATGCTTCCGGCACGTTTGTCCGGTCCGGCGCCCACCCGATGGGTTCGGAACTCGCTATTCCGTGGGTGGGTACCGCGGGCACCGTGCACGACGGCGACTATGCCGCCGTCGTGATTCTCGCCGGTGAGGGAGGTGCTTCGGAGGATGACGGTGTCGTGTACGTAGAAGCGCAGGAGTGCTTCACCTTCCAAGACGGCACGTCCATATCCCTCGAGCGGCTCGCCCATTTCGACGCGTAGCTGCCCACTCGACGTTGCGCCCGGCATGGTGCGCAGCTAGCCATCGAATCGGGCGACTCGCCGGGTTGCAGTAGGCTCGCGGAATGACTCAACGCGAGACGAAGGCCCGACTCCTCGCCGCCTATGATCAGCAGCTGCGTACCGATGCGGAAACTCCGAGTGCATTGGAGGTCACTGAGCACGGCCCCCTCCGTCTGGCGACGTTCCTTGGCGGACGCGGGTTCATCACGTACCGGGACCTCGGCGATGCGGATGAGCAAAGCGTCAGGCGGCTCGTCGAAGAGGCGGTCGGGTACTTCCAGGCCAAACCCGAAATCATCAAAGTCGAATGGAAAACCCGTGGCCACGATCATGCTCCTGGTTTGCACGAGGCTCTGTTGCACAATGGCTTCACTCAAGACGATCCGGAATCCATCATGATCGGCGAAGCCCGGGCGTTGAGCGTCGATGTGCCTCTTCCCGACGGCGTGACGCTGCGGCAGGTGACGGACGAAGCCGACGTGCGGGCGATGAGCGCGATGCAGGACGAGGTGTTCGGCGAACCGGTGTCGGATGAGATGGCTGATGCCTTGCTGCGCCGGCTTTCTCTGGACGACAGCATGGAGCTGTGGGTCGCGGAGGCGGAGGGTCATATCGTTAGCGCCGGACGTCTGGAACCCGTCCCCGGCACCGACTTCGCCGGAATCTGGGGTGGCGCGACCCGCCAAGAATGGCGTGGCCGCGGGATTTACCGGGCACTGACTGCCCGCCGTGCCCAGTCCGCGCTCGTTAAGGGAAAGACCCTCATCCACAGCGACTCCACTGAATTCTCGCGCCCAATTCTGGAGCGCTCCGGACTACTCAAGGTCTCGACGACGACCCCCTACCGTTGGGCGCGTGGCTGACGAATCAGTCTGTGGCCAACACGTTTAAGCACCCCGTGCCTCCTCCGGACGGATCTGGAGGAGGCACGGGTAGTGACAAATCGTGCCTACTTCCCCTCGGCGAAGTAGCTCACGCACTCGCCCTGGTCACCGAACACCGGCGATGGACTCGTCTTCCATCCATTGCTCTTGCACGCGCCCTTGCCAGTGGAGACAGTCACCCGGTACTCCTTCGTGGTCCCATTCGGCGCTGTCACGGTGACGACCGCCGTCGGGTTCTCAGCGGTGGGTTGCTGGACCGTAACCTTCGCGTTGGTGTCCAGCGGGTAGCCGACGACGGCGGGAGTCGCCGACGTCGACAAAACCCGATAGTCGCTGGTTCCGGCAGCAAAACCCACGACCGAGGCTTGGTTCACGAGGAGCCTGCCGAGATCGGCGAGCCCGGCATCAGCCAAACGCGACCCAGCGATGGCCACCTCGGCCACCTTCGTGTATGAACCCGTTGTCACGAACGAAACCCTGATCCCACGTGTGGTCACGGGGTCGAAGCGGACGGTCACCGGCGCCGTCGTCGAGAGTCCCGTGATGGTTCCCGCCGACGTATCCTTCCACATGCCAGCAGCGTCCTGGTACTGGACCTTGAGGCTCTGCGCCGCCTTTTCGGCAGACGTCACGGCCACAGAGGAAACGGTGTAGTCGCGGCTGAACGCGTAGCTCAGGCTGTCCCCGTTGCGGCCGCCGCTCACCCAGTTGGACCAGCGCGTGGAGGAGTTGGCGTCGCACGTGTTTTTCGCGATGTAGGAGCCCTCGGTGTAGCTGGCGGTTGCTGTGGTGGTGGGGTCGTCCTTGCAGATGTTGCTGCTCGGGACCCAGTCCACCACCACGACGGTGAGCGCTGCGGGCAGGGAGCCGGCTTTACCCGCCACGGTCATTGAACCAACTGACTGCAGCGCTGAGGCATCCAACGAAGACCAGTCCCACGCCACGGGCAGGGGATTGCGGGCAGGACCGTCAGCGATCTGGCCGGGGACCGTGGCCGGTGCGGCGGATTGGACCGAGGCCAAAGTCGAGCCGACACCAACAGTCACAGACGCCGGATCCGTTGCTACGTACTGCCCCACGGTCACCGTCAAAAGAGCATCACTGAACGTCTGGCCATAGGGATCAACACCCGAACCGCGGAGTACAACCTTTCCTTCCTTCTGCCACACCGCTGGATCTACATCGGACCACGTGACGGCGAGCGGCTTACCCGGGCCAGCCTTGTACAGCGGAGTCACCGTGCTGGGGAGGGCAGGTGCGACGCCGGTGAGCGTGCTGAGTTCCACGGGCTGGGTGCCCAGAAGTTTCAAGTGCGCGATGTCCGTGAATGCCCAGGACTGGTGCGGGTTTCCAGTTGCTGTAGCTGTGGTTCCTGAGGAAGAGGCCAATGCCACAGACGTTCCAACCGCTGTCTGATTGCCCGAAACCTGCAGGGCAATTGCTGCGCCAGCGTTCACAAGTGACCACTGCTTGCCGTTTTCCGTGGTCACTATCCACTGTGCAGAAGGAGTCGCCTTGGCTTGCTCCAAGGTGAGGGAAGCAAGAGACATGGCGCCCGACTGGCTCCCATTCAGCACACCACCATTGCCCGTCAGCACCCGGCCGTCCTTGTTCGTAAGAACCCAACGGCGATCATTCGCAAACTCGTCCTCAGCGTTCACTGCGTTGAACGTCCAGATCTGCGGAGCCACGCCCGCAGCATCGGCGCCCAGTTCCTCGATCGACGCAGTCCCGTCCGCACGAGCCGTCAGGTACTTGCCGCTTGCCTTACCCGTGAGGTGATAGCTATGGCCGTCCTGCACCGGCGCGGCGTCGTCCGAAACTCCACTGACACCGTCGACGACGAAGGTCACCACTGACGCGGCAGGAACCTCAAGCGTGGCGGACTTAGCTGCGGTGTCGATCGCGACAGGCGCACCTTTTACCAGTGCGTTCTTCTCGATGTCGTCCAGCGGGGACTTTGTGGTGACCACAGGCGTCACCTTGGCTCCGGGCGCGATGCTGCCGAAGCGGCTCAGATCGATGGTGACCTTTTCCGGCGTCGGGGTGTCATTGAAGTGGACAAGGGTGGCGCCGTTGCCGTCCGCGCGGAGGGCGCTGGCGGTCTTGGCGTTGTCGTTCTGGATGAGGAAGTCGCCCGGGCGGATGTAGTGGGTGAAGTTGCGGGTGGTGTTGTACTTCTGGTTGGTCAGGACCTTGCACTTGGCTTGGTCCTGCGAAGCGCCGTCATTGAGCCGACGGTTTGAGAAGCCTTCGCGGCCCTCGTAATTGCAGTCGAAGTCAACGTAGATGGAACCCCAACCCTTGTCCGCCTTCTCCTGTTTGTACGTGTCCTCCACCGGCTGCCAGAAGACCCACGCGTCCGGTTCGAGTTCGCGGAGGTCGTTGACCATGCGCCCTGCAATGCCCAGGCCGTTGGTGATGTTGGAACGGTCCCAGCCGCTGGTGGAGTCGCCGAGCGCCGGGTTGCCCGTCCAGAATCCGCCCACTTCGCTCATCCACAGCGGCTTGTCCGTGGAGTTGGCGAGGTCGCGGACCCTGCGGCGGTCGTTGGTGCCGTAAGTGTGGACGTTGAGCTGCCCGACCGCGTCCTTGGCCTCTTGGCTGTAGCCGTTCCAGTTGGTCATGAACTTGGTGGGATCCGTTTCGTCCATCGCGGAGATCACAGCATCGGTGCTGCCCTTCTCAAGCTCGGATGCCAGGAGTTTGGTGACGCGATCTTGCGCGGCAGGGTAGATCAGCGCACCCTCCTGCTTTTGCGTGTACGTCGTGGGCGGTTTGCCGGTTGCGGCGTTGATGTCCGTGCCCCAGTAACCGGAGTTCGGCTCGTTGAACGGATCAATGGTGTCCACCTTGATACCGCTGCCCGTTTCGAGAAGTTCGACGGCGTGCCTCATGTAAGAGGCGAACTTACCTTCAGCTTCGGGCAGCAGGTTTTCGCCCTTGCTGGTGTTGACCTGGCCCGATACGTAGCCGCTCTTGGTCATGAACCAGGGTGGGGAGTTGCTGAAGGCTTCCCAGTGGGTGATTTGTTGGTCGGCGGCGAGGCGCTCCACCCACCACCGTTGGTTCTGGTCGGCGTCGGGGTTGTACGACGCCGGGTCATCCGGGTTCCACTGGTTCAGGAATGCCAGCTTGTTGGCCTGGGTTTTGTCGACTGTCCCGTCGGGGTTGTAAAGGTTCGACAGCGCCTGGCCGGCTGGCCCTTCGGTGACCGGGTTCCACCATCCCTCCACAGCGCTGCCTTCGTTGAGATAGTTGGCTACGTCCGAGGCGTTGCCGCCGCCCACGTTGTAACGGGCGATGTTGAGGTTAAGGCCGTCCTCGCCGAAGACCTTCTGGTACAGCTCCTCACGCAGCTCGGGGGAGTAACCCGCCGTCGCATTCGCGAACCACACCAGACTGGTTCCCCACCCTTCAAAGGCTTTGCCCCGGCTAGCGGGGTTTGGGGTGATGGTTACGGCTGTTGCATCGTCGGCTGTTGCTTTCGGTGCTGTTGCGGGCATGAGTGCAAGGCTCGCTGCGGCAGTGACAGCTGCCGCCAACACAGCCACTGGCCTTCGGATTCTTCGCGCGGTAAACGCCATGGGTGGACCTCATCGTCGGGGTTGTCTCGGGTGATTGGCCCGGCTTCCGGGAACGCCAGGCAAGCCGACACTATGAGGCTCTTGAAGTGGCAACAAGGCACTCGAACAGGCTCGAACGGGGTTGGTCAGAAGTGGTCACCTCCATTCAAGCAACGCGGGGTCACATATGGCCCATGTTTGGCCTCAGAAGGGGCCATAAGTGACCCCGGGTTGCTTCCGGTTTGCTCACAATTCCCGCGAACTGTATAGATGTATACAAGTACACTTTTCCTGAGGCGGCACACGGCATGGCAGATCCACAATCACGGAATACAGGAGCGCATCTCGTCTATAGGGAGCTCAAAAGGCGCATCCTCAGTCTCGAACTCAAACCCGGAGAGCGCATCTACGAGCCAGCGATGGCCACTGAGCTCCAAGTCAGTCGAACGCCTCTGAGGGAAGCCATCCGGCGCCTGATTTCCGAGAGCCTCCTGGAACAGCAAGCCACTGGGGGAGTGGTGGTTCCGTTGCTGGACGCGACGGCAATTTCCGAACTGTACGATGTCCGGGCTGCCCTGGAATCGCTGATGGCCCGGGAAGCCTRTGCCAAGGCTACCGTGGAGGATATCGAGAAGTTGCAGGGGATCCTTGATCGCAATGCAGCCATGGTGGGATTCGCTGATGAAGCCATGAAGTATGGCGTGACACTGCACGCCACCATCGCAGCTATCGCCGGGAACTCGTGGGCTCAACGCTTCCATGACCAGATCTCCAGCCAGGTTGAGCGGTACCGGCATTTCACCAACAACTCCCCTGACCGTCGGGAAGAGGCCCTCGCCGACCACCGGGTACTTGTGGAAGCCATAGCCTCGAAGAAGCCGGACAACGCAGCGAAGATCGCGTTCGACCACGTCATCGCCGCCCGGGATGAGACGCTGCGCGCCATTTCAGGCGCCGGTCTCGTGAACGAATGATTGGCGAACTGGGGCGACGCTCGTCCATTGCACTTCTGATCCACTCGGCCCTCATCCAGGCCGTTACTTTCCTGGTCCGGCCAGCCACCAGCTACAGGGCGTTGGAACTCGATGTCCCCGGGTTTGCACTCGGTCTTCTCGCTGCCAGCTATGCCGTCTTCCCGCTTCTCCTGGCGCTGCCGATCGGCGGACTGGTGGACCGCCTTGGTGAACGTAGGCTCATGGCCATCGGGTCCGCCGTCGTGCTGGGTTGTTCCGCTTTTCTCCTGTTCTTCGGAACGTCGGTTCCTGCACTGGTGGCCGGCACTGCGCTTCTTGGCGCCGGGCAGCTCGCTTGTGTTGTGGGGCAGCAGGCGGTGGTTGCGAACAATGCAGAGTCGGCGCGCTTGGACTCCGCCTTCGGATATCTGACGTTCGCCGCGTCGCTGGGTCAGGCACTTGGGCCGTTGGCCATTTCCTTGGTGGGCGGCGCCTCTGTCCGACCGGATACGAACGCGATCTTCCTTCTCGCGACGGCCATGGGCTTGGTTCTCTTCGTGACTACTTTTGTGGTCTCGTCGAAGGTCAGCCGGAGAAGACGCATGTCCAAGGGATCCGCTGGCGCCAAGGGCGGCGCCATGGCACTGCTCAAAACGCCTGGTGTGGTCCGGGCGTTGGCAACCAGCGCCACCGTTCTGGCAGTGGTGGACCTGACCGTCGTCTACTTGCCAGCCCTTGGCGCAGAACGGGGCCTGAGCGCGGCAACTGTTGGTCTGATGCTGACTGTCCGCGCGGTGTTGTCCATGGTTTCCCGGCTGGGGCTTGGCAGCATGTCCCGGAAACTGGGACGGATGAGGCTGCTGGTCCTGAGCCTTGCAATTTCCACGGTGTCGCTGGCAGTAGCTGCCATTCCGATGCCCATGTGGTTGCTCTTCGTCGTCATGGCGTTCCTCGGCCTTGGCCTGGGAATCGGCCAGCCGCTGACCATGTCCTGGCTCTCAGCCCAGGCACCCGAAGGCCAACGCGGACGTGCGCTGGCCTTGAGGCTCGCCGGCAACAGGGTGGGCCAAGTAGTCCTGCCGAGCGCGATCGGAGTTGTGGCCGTCGGACTCGGCGCGGCAGGCGTCTTCCTGGCTTCCGCAGTGGCCGTTGGCGGAACGATGCTGTTGCTGCGCGGGGTGCGGCTGGACGACTGACCGCCGGCCCAACTGACTGGCATTAGTGGTTGTTCCCAGCGCTGGGAACAACCACTAATGCGAGCTAGTTTGGGGAGATTATTCCGCGAACAGCGCGGCCAGGTCATCCGCCGTCAACGAGCCACCAGCCAGCGCATCGCCTTCCATCACATCCGCGAACAGCTGCGACTTCTTGGCCTTCAGCGCCATGACCTTCTCTTCGATAGTGTCCTTCGCAACCAAGCGGTAGACCATGACGTTGCGGGCCTGTCCGATGCGGTGGGTACGGTCCACAGCCTGTGCTTCGGAGGCCGGGTTCCACCACGGATCCAGCAGGAACACGTAATCCGCCTCGGTCAGGTTGAGCCCGAAGCCACCGGCCTTCAGCGAAATCAGGAAGACCGGAGCAGCACCGTTCTTGAACTCGCTGACGACGTCGCCGCGGTTCCGGGTGCTGCCGTCGAGGTAGCAGTACTCCACGCCCTCAGCGTCCAAACGCTCACGCACCTTGCCCAGGAATCCCGTGAACTGGCTGAAGATCAGCGCCCTGTGGCCCTCGGAGATGAGGTCTTCCAGCTGCTCAAACAGTACATCGAGCTTGGACGACCGCACTCCTGACAGCGACGAATCCACCAACGACGCATCCAAACTCAGCTGCCGCAGCAAGGTCAGTGACTGGAAGATCGTGAACCGGTTCTTGTTCACGTCGTCGATCAGCCCCAGGATCTTCTGGCGTTCGCGCTGCAGATGCGTCTGGTAAACCTTTTGGTGCCGCGGGTTGAGCACCACTTCAAGGACCTGCTCTTGCTTGGGCGGCAGGTCCTTGATGACCTGTTCTTTGGTGCGACGCATCATGAGCGGACGGACACGACGCCGGAGCTTGGCCAGCTGCGCCGAGTCGCCGTTCTTCTCCACCGGCTTCTGATAGTTTTCCGCGAACCGCTTGGGACTCGGGAACAGCCCGGGCGCCACGATCGACGTCAGTGCCCAGAACTCCATGAGGTTGTTCTCCAGCGGGGTACCTGTGATGGCCAGTTTGAACCGGGCCGGCAGCTTGCGCGCGCACTGGTAGGCCTTGGACTGGTGGTTCTTCACGAACTGCGCTTCGTCCAGCATCAGGCCGGCCCACTGGAATGTTGCGTAGGCATCGTAATCAATGCGGAACAGGGCATAGGACGTAATAACGACGTCGGCACCCGCCAACGCGTCGACGGGTGACAGGCCGCTCTTGGCAAAAGTTTCACCCACGGTCCGCACCACAAGCCCGGGAGCGAAGCGCTGCGCTTCCGCGGCCCAGTTGCTGACCACACTGGTGGGGGCCACCACCAGGAAGGGAGCGCGCGTTGAGGAATCAGCCGTAGCAGCAGCCAACTCCTTCGCCGCACAGATCAGCGCGATCGCCTGCACAGTCTTTCCCAGGCCCATGTCATCGGCCAGCACGCCACCCAGGCTGTGCTTGAACAGGAAGCTGAGCCAGTTGAAACCTTCAAGCTGATACGGACGCAACTCAGCGTTAAGGCCTGCCGGCAGTGGAAGCCCGGTCACACCGTCGTCGAGCAATCCGCCCACGGCCTCGCGCCACGCGGCGGCCTGCTCGTCAACGATCCCGAGCTGCGCGAGCTCATCCCAGAGACCGGCCTGGAAACGGCTGATCTGCAGGGTGCCGTCCTTGTTGTCCGGGTTGTCCTGGAGGGACCTGGCTTCGTCGATCAGTGCGCGCAGTTGGTGCAGCTCAGGCAGGTCGAGGGAGAAGTAGGCGCCGCTGGGCAACAGCATGCGGCTCATTCCGGCAGCGAGGGCGGAGAACACGGCGGCGAACGAGACCGGTTCGCCTTCGAGGGTGATGACGATGCCGAGATCGAACCAGTCGCCGCTCGCCGTTTCCTTCGTGGAGATGGAGACAACGGGAGCTTCGGCGGCTTCGCGGTAATCAGCGATATCGCCGGACGTTTCGACCACCACATCGGGCAGGTCCTTGAGCGCCGGCAGGATCTCCTCAGTGAAAGCCAGCGTGTCCAGCCCGGAAAGCTCAGCCGAGGCCGCGAGTCGCGGAGCGCCCCAGCCGCCGGTAGCCGATTCCGCCAACGCCGGAACCACGTCCCACGGCCGACCGATCGAATCCAGGATCCGGGCTTCCTCGAGGTCATCGCGGTAGCCACGATCATCCGGATGCCGCCACAGGGGCTGCGCCGTGACCAACGTGCCGGACTTGTAGTGCCACTCCCAGTGCAGCCGCACCTTGTGATCGGTGCCGTAATTGGCCAGCAGGGAGAGCGTAGGGACCGCCAGAGTGGGCAACTCCACGGATTCATCCGCTGCCTTGACGGGCGTTGACTGCCGCAGCTTCGGGTAGAACGAGGTCAGGAACCGGCTCTCGTCCTCGGCCGGAATCTGAAGCGTTTCCCCCTCGGTGACAAACTCCAGCAGTTCATCACTGATACCGCCCTCAATCGGAGCGAGTGTGATCAGGTTGTTCTGCTGCGGCACCCCGGGCAGGGCTTCGGCGCCGGAATGCGTGAAGAAGATCCCATACGCGGGCTTGCCTATGAAGCCCACAGTTCCGGCATCAATCTGCTCGCCGCCTACCGTCACCGACGGCGCAAGCTGCAGGCCGCCGTCGGGCGTTTGCTTCCCGTCTTTGCCGCCCAGCGCTTCAAGGCGCGCCAAACTGAGTCCGACGACGGCCGGTTGGGTCTCGACGTGGACAGGCTCGCTACCAGCGGCGTGAATGAGCGGAATGCCGGCTTTAGTGGCGTCGGCGAGAAGGGTCCAGAGGTTCTTGGCAGCGAAATCATTCAGGCTCAACCACATGGCGCCGGACGGTTGCTGGCGACCATTGCTGGAACCATGCGCAGCGAGGAAAGTCTGAAGCCACTCAACGTGAGCCTCATTGAATTCACGGCGGAAACTGACGTAGCTGAGGTTGTTCCAGGAGACGTCGCCGCGGATCCATTTGCCCTTGGCGCCCATCATCACGGGCCGCGCCTTGAGTTGCCGGACACTGCGCATGGGGTCACGGCGGCCTGTGTAGGAGAAGTGGGCGGCCGGTTCCTCAACCTCGAACTGCAGGGCGAGCGGAATTCCGGCAGTGCTTGGCGCAGTGCCCGGCTTCGCGATCAGCCTGTTGAGGGCTTGCTCCCAAGCCGGCCGCGCGGAACCGCCCTGCTCGGAGGAACCGAGGCGCGAGGTCTGGATCCCGGGTGCCTGGGACAGGAGCTGGGCACGGATCGTGGGGTGGTCTTCAGCAGTGAAAAGCAACGCGGCTACATGCTTGCAATCCTTGCGGACAGGGCAGCTGCAAATACCTACTGTGCAGCTCCAGCCGCTGGGCTTGCGAACCAGCTTGGCCGACGTCGAATATGGTTGCGGCCCAGTGCCGCGGACCTTGCCAAGCAAGAGGCCGGTGGCCGAATCGAAAGAAATTCCGCTCACGCGGCTGCCCATGGCATAGGCCAATCCGGCCGCCAAAGAGCGGTCGTTAATGGCAGGAGTCTGAATGGCCAGTTCCCAGGTTTCGTCTGTGTGGGACGGCATGCGTCGGGCTACTTTCGGCAGGAGGTTATCTGCTCAATCTTAGTCAGCAGAAAACGGCTCCCAAACTTCGCCCTCCGTTAACCTCTACCTCGATTGCCGCGCCGCTCCCACGCGTACGTTGAAAGGGTCCGCAGCACCAACAGCTTTCAGCAGTGAGGATTTCCCATGACTACCAACGAGTACCCCGTCGTCCTGAACAAAACCAGCTTTGAAGCGGGCAATGCAGACGTAGTGGATTCCAACGTCAACGTCGTGAACCAGATGTACGCGGAGCTCCTCAACAGCGACGAAATCGCGCCCGCTGCGCTCAACAGCTACTTTGTCGATTTCTACATGACCCAGGCATTGGCCGGTGGATTCGCCCAGTACGTGTTCACCGCCCCGGAGCGTGAAGAGGTTGACGCCTACGTGCGTGCCGGTTTGGAAGGCATGGGCGCCACCCGGCACCTTGACCTGTTCAACCGCACCGCAGCAGCCTTTGATGCGTTGAGTGAGGACGACGCCGAGGCCTACCTCGACGGCGAGCTGGACGAGTCCGAGACGCCTCTCGCCGCTGTTGTCGTCCTGGATGAGCTCGACGGCGAATTCGAGGCATTGCTGGAAGACGAGGACATCATCGACCTCAACGCCGCCTACCTTCGCGGCTCGTCCGAACTGCTGGTCCTCTCCGATGAGGAGCTCGAAGCGCACATCGCCGAGCGCGTTGCCCTCATTCCGGACCTTGACGAGCGCCAGGCCGAAGCTGACGAAGAAGCACTCGCTAACGCTCCTGAGTTCGAGGTCATCATCCGGGAACTCTGCGACGTGGCAGGTTACGCGCTGCAGAAGATCACCATGGGTGACCCCAACTACGAGCACGACGGCGTGAAGACCCTCGCCTGGCACTTCTCCACCGACCACGGTGACTACATCATGGTGGAAGACGATGACGAAGCCTTCATGATCCACCCGGAGACCAAGGAAATCATCGCCGCCGTGGAGTTCGAAGAGTCCGACGAGCTCGCCGACGCGTAATTCGCTCGATCGTTCGGCTGGACGGCCGACATCCTCCGCGTGTACCCCACCGTCCCCCTGGCCGTGTGGGCCCACTTTGCGCTTTGACGCACGCTTCCGGATGCCTGCCGTCCAGCCGTTATCTTCGTGTGTGCTCCGGCGTTCTCAGGTTGTCGTGGTGGCCCTGGGTTAGAGTCCCCGGGCGCCAAGTATCGGAAGGATGTACTTGTTAGCTATACGCCTAAGACTGATCGATCCATCTGCCAGTCGACTGAAATCGCCCACGGTACATCAACCTCATTGGCTTCAGCCTGTCCTTGAACACTCGCAATGTATTGCTCWACTGTCCATCCGACCGATTCGGCGATTCTGGCAACAGCTGCTCGACGCTGGCGAAATCCGATAAGTACTTCCGAATAGGCACACTGCCGAGAGTCAGCGAGGTAAATGGTTGATCCGAGGCTGTCGTACCGACCGCGAGAATCACCGATGCTCCTGTCAATCCCTACTGGCACAGGCCCAACAAGAGCATTTGACCTCGCGGAGAGGGCACCATGGCGATCCTTCGCCACTCTGTATGAAATTTGACCGGTAGCTGGCACAAGGCGCAGCCCCGATTTGGCGCAGACGGGGCCTAGGGCCGTTGCGATCATGCGGCGTAGTTATCATTTACGAACGCTTCMGCAGCACCTATGACTTCTCGCGTGCGCTGTTGCTGTATGTAGAGAATGGGCGCTTCCTCGTCCAGCCGCGGGTTGGCGCCCATCAGCCAGGAAAGGGCTACGTGCTTGCCCTCCGCCATCACCAGGGTTTTCCATACGCGGTGCCCGAGCCGGAGCCGGGCTTCTACCTCGGGGCGGGGCTCGGGACCGTCCGGCTTGGCCCACTTAAAGGGTGATGTCCGGTCTTTTACCCCTGCCATGGATTGCACGACGGTGGTGCCGAGGTTTTCGTTCAATTCCCGGACCAAGTCATGGATATTCATCCGGGTTGTATCGCGGTAGATCTCATTTCGGGTGCTCGCTTCCATGAACTGATTCTGCCGGTAAATCAACAAAAAAGCAACAAAATAGAGTGTCCGATGCAATGAAAAAGTAGGGCTCCACGTCGAGGACGCCGGAGCGCTGCCCAATCCCCGGATAGCTCCGGCGTCTTTGGCGTCCTCACATGTGCTCCAGCGAACTCGCCGAGAGCAAGGGGGAGAAACCAAGGGCTTAGTAGCCCGCTGCGGCCCCCTTGATCATTTCTCCACTGGGGCTCACCAAGTACCAGACACTTTGGACGCCTTGGCCGGTGACATCGCCCGGAGCCTTGTCCTTGGCGTAGTAGTACAGCGGCATGCCATTGAGGGTGACCTGCTTCTTCCCATCAGGGGTCGCTATGGTTCCCACAGTGCCGGTGACGCCTTCAACGGCTGGCTTGTCCGACGTCGTCGTGAACACTGGCCACGCCGTCAGGCAGGCGCCAGTGCACGCGCTGGTTCCTGAATCCTTGACGTCCTTGGTGAAGAAGTACAGGCTCATGCCCTTGCTGTCCACCACGATCTGCCCGGCACTGGATGAGGCAACCTTCATCTCTGCACCGGCCGTGGCCGGACTGGACATGGCTGTACTTGGGGACGTGGAGGTAGGTGCCGTCGAGGAAGTGGCGGTCGTGGGCGCGGCAGAGGACGTGGTGCTTGTCCCGGGGCTTCCGCCGCAACCGGCAAGAGCCACGGCGAAAACCATTGCGCCGATCCCAACGCTGAGTCTATTTCTCATGTTTAGCTCCTTTGACGGGCCGGCCGGGATGGGTCGGCGCTAACCCCTACGACGCCAGCGGGGGAAGAATGGTTCAAGGAGCTGAACCTTTTTCCCACGCGCGGCGTCGTATGGGGGTAGGGCAGCAGGAAACAGTGCGAAGGAGGTGGCCATGCCGCTGGACGAGGACGTGGTGGCGGCAATCTACCGCGATCACGGCACAGCTTTGAAGCGCTTTGTGCTCAGCTGCACTTCGGACACGCACTTGGCCGACGACGTCGTGCAGGAAACCATCCTCAAGGTCTGGCAGCACGCCCCGCAGATTACGGGCAGTCTGCGCAGTTACCTTTTCCGGACCGCCCGCAACGTCATCATCGACAACTACCGGAAGGCTCAGAGGCGTCCCGTCGAGGCAGGCGAGCACGACCTTCCAGACCATGTCGCGACGGAACGTGTTGATGAACTCTTGAACCGCGTCCTCATGGAAGAGGCGCTCCTACGGCTCAGCCACGAACACCGAGAGGTCCTTGTGGCCCTGCACTACCAGCGGTTCACCGTCAGCGAGGCAGCCCTGCAGCTGAACATCCCTGCCGGCACTGTGAAATCCCGGGCTTTCTATGCTGTGAAAGCCCTCCGAACGATCCTTGATGAAATGGGGGTGGAACGATGAACGGCAACCCCGTCCACCAATTGCTGGGCGCCTACTTGCTGGGCGGGCTCGACCCGGAGGAAGCTCGCACTTTTGAAGCGCACCTCGCCGGATGTGCTGCCTGCCGCAAGGAACTCGAGGAGTTGGAAAGCCTCCCCGCGCTGCTCGACGCCGTTCCGTCCGCCGACGCCGTCGCGCTCACCGTGACGGGTACCGCCGGTGCACTCTCACCTTTGGAACCGAGCCGGGAAGCATTGCCGCAGAAGATCCTGGTTGACCTTTCGGCACGCAGGAAGAAATCACGACGGCGGTGGGCGGCTTTCGTGGGGGCAGTCGCCGCTGCGTGCCTGGCACTTGGTTTCCTTGCGGGCCCGCTGCTGAATCAACCACCAAAACCCGATGCCAGCTACTCGGTGCAGTCCGAAACAGGCCTGCAACTGACAGTAGGCATGGTCAAGAAGACCTGGGGCACGGAGCTTGAGGTCGAGGGCAAGAGCATGCCGCTCGAAGGAACGCTCTACCTTTGGGTGAAGGGCCGGGACGGGGCGGAAGAGCGCACCTGCGGCTGGACGGCGACCCCGAGTGGTCGCATCAAGATCACTGGCGCTACGCCCGTGCAGCTTGGCGGCATCGCCGGAGTGGAACTCCGGGATGAAGGGGACAAGACAGTGGCCTCAATTTCAGTGCCGTAGATGTCAGCGCCCTTGATTTCAGCCTAGGAGGTTTGCCCGCAGCTCTGCGACGAGGGCGGGGTCCTCGCAGGCCCGGGCAAATGCTTCGATCCGCCGTTCGATTTCGCGGCCCAACAACCAGCTTCCGATTCTCTCGGCTACGGGCTTGAGCCAAGCCGGGCGGCAGGAAAAGGTGTACTTCCACACTGCCCGGGTGCCGCCGTCGTCGGGGGTGAACCGCCAGCCACCGCCGAAGTTCTCAAAGAACCACGGCCCGGACACCATTGTCATTCCGACATTGCGGGGCGGGGTGTACGAGACGTACTCACTCACCATCTTCAGGCCCATCCTGGAGACGGTTCGTGTACGAACTCCCTTGCCCGCTCCTTTGGCTCCGTCAACGAAGCTTTGCGCCGAAATGAACGGATCCCATCTGAGCCTGAACTCGCCAGTGGACTGCGAGAGCGCGAAGGCTGTCTCGGCATCCAGGCGGATAAATCGTTCAGCACGAACCTGGGGCATTCAGGACCCCTGCCCTGAACCGAGCACCAGGAGAACCATGAAGGTGACGCCAAAGACGTTGACCGCCATGATCGCCAGTCCGATGATCCCCGTAATACGTCCGGCATTCATGCGCCCAGCCCGAAATACAGCAATCAGCCCACTGACCACAGCCACAATGGCAAGTACCACCGCAACCAACGCCAGGATAAGCGCACTGAACCACCAGACGTCGTTGCCCGGGTTGTAGCGGCTCATCGCTGAAGCGACGGCTGCGACGCCCAGGGGAATGCTGACCACGGCGGCGACGGGCGAGAGGACTGCCGAGACGATGCTTGTGATGCCGGCACCCAACCCAGGCGTCCTGGACCGTTGCTGCTGCGGGTAGTACTCAGCCGGTGGCTGATAGCTCATGATTCCCCCAAGTGCTTCGGCTAGRTCTTGCGATACGTGAGGTCGAAGATCATACGCCCGGCCTCGTGGGCTTTGTTTTCAAAGCTCGTGCGGATACGGCCCTCGAACCGGGGAGCCCAGCCGCCTTCCTCGTCCACACCCTCGTTCGGACCCGTGTGCTCCGTGCTGACAGGTGCGCGGCCTTCCCGCACCGGCGCCCCTCCCACAACAGACTCGACGCCGGATTGCCACACTTGCGTCAGAGGGCTCTCCTCGCCACTGCGCTCGCCTTCGTGCATGTTCTCAAATTCCGTTGAGCCTGCCAGGACCTCACGGACGTGCACAGCGTAGTTGGACCAGTCGGTGGCAATGCGCCAATAACCACCCTTTTCCAGCGCCTTGGCGGCCACGGAAGCGAAAGCCGGCTGGATGAGGCGGCGCTTGTGGTGGCGTGCCTTGTGCCAGGGATCGGGGAAGAATACCCAGAGCTCACTGACCGAACCGGCGGGAAGCATCGATTCCAAAACCTCGGGCGCATTGGCTTCCACCACTCGAACGTTGGTCAGGCCACGGCTGTTGATCTTGATGATGGTGTTTGCCAACCCGGGCGTGTAAACCTCAACGGCCAAAAAGTCCTTGTCCGGATTCTGTTCGGCGGCATGCACTACGGCGTCACCCAAACCCGAGCCGATCTCGACGATCAGCGGAGCTTTGCGCCCAAAGACGGCCTCGGCATCAAACGTGTAATCGGGGTGCACCGAAGTGTTGGCGACGTGACGCGGAACCTGGACCGCCCACCGCTCGGCGTGCTCTTCCCACGCGGCCTGCCTACGGCCCTGCAAACGGGTGCCGCGGCGCACGAAACTGACCGGCCGGCCACCGTACGTTCCGAAGGAAGCCTGGCTGCCGGGCGTTACTGGTCGCGGGGAATCTGGGGTTTCACTCATCCTTTCCAGAATACTTTGGTTCCGGCGGGCAGATAGCTGGCTCAGACGAGGCTGAATCCGTGCTCCGGCGTCAAAACAGGATCATGATGCGACCCGTGGTGAAAATCCAGGCAGCAACAATTGCAACGTCCAGCCCGAGAACGCCCAGCCCGGCAATTCCTGTGAACCACGCCTTCGTGCGCCGCCCAGTTGGCGTGGGTCGTCGAGCCAGCGCCACCGATGCCGTGCCGAGTAACAAGGAAATGAGGCCGCACAAGGACGGGAGGCTCCACAAGACGGTCGGGGCAACCCAACCAAGTGGCCCCGCCCTAGAGGGTGACCTAGTGAGAAACGCCACCAATAATGCCGCAGGCGCTGTGACTGGAAGGTATAAGAGCGCAGCGACGGCAAAGACGAGGCTGCCAATTCCTGTGGTGAGGCCAGGGGGCTGCTTTGGCGGGACGAGAACATATCCGATCGACGCATCCGCCCTGTCCGGGTTCGACGATGTAGGTGAAGGCAAAGTTTGGTTCATGCCCTCAACGCTATGGACGCCGATGCGGCACAGACAGAGGTAATCCGGCGTATGTGCATAACCCGCAGACGCCCAGATCGCGGTCACATCACGCCCATGGGCGGCAGATCAGACACGGCTGACAGAATAGGACGTGTGACCTCCTCGAACAGGCCCGGCGTCGCAGATACAAGCGGCCAGGCAGACCCAATCCGCTATCAGGCCCTTCGGCCTGAAATCGCTGTGGATGCCGAGGTCGACGACGTCCCACCCGCCCCGCCTACGCAGCTGCGCTCCAAGAGGGGCCTGATCTACCTCGGCATCTGCCTCGTCCTGATCGGCCTGAACCTGCGAACGGTATTCTCGAGCTTCTCGGCTGTCCTTCCGGAAATAACGTCCGACGCCGGGCTGCCGGGCTGGGCTGTGGTGGTCCTGACCACCGTTCCCGTGACATTGCTGGGCATTTTCGCTCCCCTTGCCCCGATCCTGGCTCGACGTTTCGGCGCAGAACGGGTCCTGCTGGGCGCGATGGCGGTGCTCACAGCAGGGCTTTTGGTGCGTCCGAGCGAAATCCCGGGAGTAGGCCACCTGCCAACGCTTCTGGCCGGAACGGCAGCATGCGGAGCAGCGATCGCGCTCTGCAACGTCCTCCTGCCAGGCGTGGTCAAAAGGGACTTCCCGCACCGCCTCGGGCTCATGGGCGGCCTCTACACCACGGCAATCTGTGCTTCCGCAGCCCTTGGTGCAGGGTTCACGTATCCGGTTTTTGCGGCAACGGGCCAATGGACTTCGGCGCTGTGGTCCTGGGCGCTGCCTGCCGCCGTCGTGCTTTTACTCTTTCTTCCGCTGGCCATCCGCCAGCCATCGGTAAAGCACCAGGTGGTCCGCGGCGGCGTGAACGTGTGGCGATCCGCGGTGGCCTGGCAGGTCACGCTCTTCATGGTGCTGCAGGCCATGATGTCGTTCAGTGTGTTTGCGTGGCTGGCGCCGATCCTGAGGGACAGGGGCATCGAGGGTGGGACGGCCGGTCTGATCGTGTCGGTGTCGATTGTGCTTCAGATGCTCGGTTCACTCTTCGCCCCTGCCCTGGCCACGCGGTTCAAAGACCAGCGCATCATCAACCCGGTGGTAGCCCTGATGACTGGAGGCGGCTTCGCCCTCAGCATCTTCGGGCCCACTGAGCTGATTTGGGTCTGGACCGGCCTGCTGGGACTGGGACAGGGCTCCCTCACGGCGGTTGCCCTCACGATGATCATGGTCCGCACCCGTGATGCCCACACCGCCGCGCACCTGTCGGGAATGATGCAGGGTGTCGGTTACGGAGTGGGCTCGGTGGGCACTTTGCTCGTGGGCCAACTGCACCAAGCCACGGGTGGATTCGCCGCGGCAGGCATCCTGTTCCTGGTGGTTGGAGCGCTGGCTGGGTTCTTCGGCTACCGCGCAGGCCGCAACAAGTTCGTTTAAACCGCGTTGTGAGGCCCGCAGAGCGAGCCTCACAACGGGAACCTAGACCGTCAGGTCCTTGCCCTTGGTCTCCGGGATCGAGAAGGCGAACGCGATGCCGATCACCAGCAGGATCACTGCGTACACATTGAACAGGTACCCCTGGCCAATGGTGCCCAGCCAGGTCTGGAGGTACGGAGCCGTGCCACCGAAGGCCGCTACGCAGATGGAGTACGGGACGCCAACGCCAACGGTGCGGATGTGCGTCGGGAACAGTTCGGCATAGACGGCCGGGACAATCGACGCGCTACCAGCGATGAAGAACAGCATCACGGACATGGACACGGTCAGCTGCCACGGTGAATCCTTCAGCAGCCACGTCATGGGGAAGTGCATGATCATGGCACCGATGGACGAGCCGATCAGCACAGGCTTGCGGCCAATGCGGTCGGACAGCTTGCCCCAGAACGGGAGTGCGGCGATGAACACAACATTGGCGATCACGCCGGCCCACAGTGCTGCTCCGCGGTCCATCTTCAGCGTTGTGGCTGCGTAGCTCGGCGCCACGACGCCCCAGATGTAGTAGACCACCGTGAGGCCAACGGTCAGGCCGATAACCTGCAGGGCCTGCTTGCGGTACTTGACGATCTGCGGCCACATCGGCAGGCGCTTTTCCTTGGGCGTCTCAGCCTCGAATGCGTGGGTTTCCTTCATCTTGGCCCGCATGAACAGCGCGTAGATGCCCAGCGCGCCGCCGATGAGGAACGGAATACGCCAACCCCAGGCGCTCATGTCGTTCTTTGACAGGACAGCAGTGAGGATCGCACCAAGCAGTGTTCCAGCCAGAATGCCGGCGGTGCCGGACGTGTAGATGAGTGTGGCCCAGAAGCCGCGCTTTTCCTTGGGTGCCATCTCGGACAGGTACGTTTGCGACGACGGCAGCTCACCACCGTGGGCAAGGCCTTGAATCAGTCGGGCGAGCAGGAGCATGACAGATGCGAACGCCCCAACGGCCTGGAACGTCGGCGCGATGCCGATGAGGAGGCTGCCGAGAGCTCCAAGCGCAACTGCTACCGTCATGGAGGTCTTGCGGCCGATGCGGTCGCCGATCCAGCCGAACACGAAACCGCCGAACGGCCGTGCAACAAACCCGACGGCGAAGATCGCCAAGGTGGACAGCACAGCAGACGTGGGGTCGGCCTGGCTGAACAAAGCACTCGCGATGAACGGCGAGAACGTGGCGTAGATGGCCCAGTCGTACCATTCAACGGCGTTGCCGATGCCGGTTCCGACGAGCGTGCGCAGATGGGACTTGTGGACCTTGACTTCGGTGGACGTTCCAACGGTGGCGGTCATGTGATTCTCCAAGGTGGGATAGGGCTGGGAGTTAGTTGGCGGCGAGCGCCGCGATGCGGGACACCGCGAGCTCTGCGTACAGGGCAGCGCCGTCGGTGAGGACGCCGTCGTCGAAAGTTGCGTACGGCGAGTGGTTAAAGGGCGACGTCGCGTGGTCGGTGCCGGGGGCAACGGCGCTGAGCCCCACGAATGTTCCCGGGACCTCGGCCAGGACACGGGAGAAGTCCTCGGAACCACTCAGGGGAGTGGCCATGCGGGTCAGCCGGGATTCACCGAACATGCCAGCGATGACCTTCTCCGCCGTGTTGGTTTCGTCCTCGTCATTAATGGTGAGCGGGTATTCCTGTTGGTAGTCCACATCAACCTCCAGTCCGTGGGCTGCGGCAATGCCTTGGAGCAGCTTGGGTACTACTTCCATCATCTTCTGCCGTGACTCTTCGGAGAAGGTCCTGATGGTTGCTTCGATACGCGCGGTCTCGGGGATCACGTTTCGTTTGGTTCCTGCGTGCAGCACACCAACGGTGAGGACAACGGGATCGAACATGTTGAACTGGCGGGTCACCATGATCTGAAGGGCGGTGACCATTTCGGCTGCTGCGGTGACGGGGTCCTTGGCTGAGTGCGGTGCGGAGCCGTGTCCGCCGGCGCCAAGCACGGTCACAACGAGCCCATCCGAAGAACTGAGCATCACGCCACTCTTGGTGACGAACTGGCCGTGCGGTTCCAGCGAGGAGAAGACGTGCATTCCGTACGCCGTATCTGCCCGCCTGCCAGCAGCATCCAGGACGCCTTCGTTGATCATGTAGCTGGCGCCGTCGAAGCCTTCCTCGCCGGGCTGGAACATGAGGACGACGTCGCCGGCCAGCTTGTCGCGACGCTCTGCCAGCAGGGTGGCGGCTCCGGCCAGCATGGAGGTATGGAGGTCGTGGCCGCAGGCGTGCATTGCTCCATCTACGCGGGAGGTGTAGTCCACTCCGGTGGTCTCCTGGACCGGAAGGCCGTCCATGTCTGCACGCAGCAACACCACGGGCTTCTCAGCCGAGGCGTAAGCCGCGCCCCCACGCAGAACTGCAGTGACCGACGTCGTGTCCTTGCCCAGGGTGATTTCGTAAGGGAGTCCGTCGAGTGCCTTCAGCACCTTTTCCTGGGTGCGGGGCAGTTGCAGGCCGATTTCCGGCTCACGGTGGAGGTCGTGGCGGAGGCGGACGATGTCGTCCTGCAGTTCCTTGGCGTCGGCGGCGATGGTCATGTGTACTCCTGGTCTCGCTTGGCTACGGGGTTCTTCCAGCAATTCTGTGGTGACTTAACTCACAATCCTGAAAACATCTACAAAAATGCAACGAAGCCGCAGAAACGCACGATTCATGCACACTTGAGAGAATGTACGCATGGAACTCAGTGAAGAGGATCTACGCCTCGTCAATGCCCTGCAGATTTCTCCCCGCATCAGCTGGTCCGACGCCGGCGAGGTCCTGGGCGTCCATGCCACAACCCTGGCCGCGCGGTGGGACCGCCTGAAAGCCACGGGAGCGGCCTGGACTACGGCGCACCTGATGGGCGATCCGAAGAACATGTGCCTCGCCATGGTGGACATCGACTGCGACATGGACCTACGGCCGGACGTTGTCACTGCGCTCGCAGAGCTCCCTGAGGTCATCACAGTGGAAGAAGCCGCCAGTAACCGCGATCTCACGCTCACGGTCATCACCCAGGACCTCGATCAGTTCAGCACCAGCCTGCTGCCGCGGCTCAAGGAAATCCGTGGGCTCACCAAGTACCACACGTCGCTCTGCACCCGCATCCATACCAGCGGATATGCGTGGCGGCTGAATGTGCTCACGAAAGGGGAACAGCAAGCGCTGCGGGCGATGGCAGGGCCCGAATCGGCCAATCCCTCCGCTCCGGACGCCATCGTCGTGCCGCTGCCCGAGAGCCATCTGGCGCTTATCCCGTTTCTGTCCCGCGACGGCCGCGCTTCTGCTGCTGAGATCGCGCGGGCTTTGGGGCGGCATCCCGCCACTGTGCAACGCCAGTTGGGGCGGGTGCTGAACAGCAGGATGCTCTCCTTTCGCTGCGAGATCGCCCAAAAATTCTCCGGTTATCCCATCACAGTCCAGTGGTTTGCGAACGTCCCCGCGGGACAGCACGAGGCCGCAGCCACTGAACTGCGTTCCATCCGGAATGTCAGGTTTTCAGCGTCAACCACCGGCCGGACCAACTTCACCATGATCATGTGGCTGCGTTCGCTGGCGCAGGTCATGGAAATGGAACTCGCCATCCAGCAGCGGATCCCGGGCATCGAACTCGTGGAGAGCGTCGTCATGTTGAATACGGCCAAACGGGTTGGCTGGATGCTGAACCCGGACTCAACAGCCACAGGGACAGTGGTGGCACCGTACGGGGAACTGCTGCCGGAAACAGCGTGAGTTTTTCGCCGGAGTTGACGACGACGGCGTCACCCCGCTTGGGCGCGGTTCCCGCCTCTATCAGGCGTGCTTCGTTGCCCGGAGGACCGTGTCCACAACAGTAGCCGGTTCGCCCTCCGGACCCGTGACGGTGCGTTCCCGCGAAGTCAGGACGTTGACGAACCACGGCTCGCGATCCAGGCGGAGCGCGCCAGCCAACTGTTCCGGCGAGAAGAACATGCCCGTTTCACGGTGGTGGCTCCAAGGAGCGAGTCCATGCGGGTGATGTCCGACCACCAGCAACGTACCGCCCGGGGCTACCGCCGATGCCGCGGAAGCTACCGAGTCGCGCCACGGCAGGAGCGGGCTGTGGAGGAACTGTGCTGATACGAGGTCAAAGATGGGTTCCGGCTCCCATTCCGCCAAGTCCTGCTGCTGCCACGTGATCCGGTCAGCGTAACCGGAGTCCACGGCGTGGGCTGCCGCACGTTCAAGCGCGACGGCGGACACATCCATTGCGGTGACCGTCCAGCCCTGCTCTGCGAGCCAGATCGCGTCTGCACCCTCGCCGCAGCCAAGGTCCAAGGCCGTTCCCGCGCGAAGGCCCGCCACTTCGGCGACCAACTGAGGATTCGGGTTCCCGCTCCAGACCTTTGGACGCTCCTTGTACATGCCGTCCCACATGTCAGCAGCGTTGTCAGCGTCCTCGTGGAGATTGAGCCCGCCATGCCTCGGCTCGCTGTGGTGAGTATCGCCGTCGTGCGCGTGTTCAGTCATATGCCAAGCGTGCCGTGAGGCTCGGCGCAAGGCAATCCCTGTTGCTGCTTCGGCAAGTTCCACCGCTGGGCGGACGCATCTGGTTTTTGCCCGCGATGGCGGATAACCTGTGACCTTCTGCGCCCGAATCATTCCGGTGGCGCCTCGTACTGGGGGATTCATGGTGTTCCTGCAACGCAATATTCGTGTGCCCGCTGCGCTAACGGCTGCGGCAGTGCTTTCGCTCGTGGGCGCTGGGGTTGCCCACGGGCATCCCATTCAGCCAACCGTCAAATCGTCTCTTCCCTTGGCTACGTCGTTGATCTCCGCAGGTCAAAGTCCCGCGGGGATAAAAGCGATGGGAGTTCCGTTGGCTTCAATGGATTCTCCAGACACCCTTGCAGTGGACGCAAGTATTTTGAAGTTCAGTCGTGACGGGTCCAGGGCCTTCGTATATGGCCGTCAGTATTTTGCAGATATTTACGTACCACCGGACATCGTGTCCGGCAGCGTTGAAGTTATGAACGCCTTCGACCTCGCGATGTCGCCAAGCGGATCCACCGCGTACCTCCCTACAAAATACGAGACGGCTGACATCGCTGTGGTGGACACGGTACGGCACACGGTCACTGCCAGGATTCCTTTGGCTGAAGAGGCGCAGAAGGTAGCCATCTCAGCAAACGGTGCCGTTCTCTACGCGTTGTCTGGGCGGCCCTATGAGTCGCCACTAAAAAACGGGTCGGTGAACGTAATCGACCTCGCAGCAAAAGCTGTGAAGGCCGTTGTTCCGGTCGGGGCTGGTGCTAACGACGTTCTAGTCGCCCCGTCCGGGGACAAGATCTACGTATCGAATTACGCTGACAACACCATCACTGTCATCAGTGCCGTCACCAACAAAGTGGTTAAGACGCTTCCAATCGAAGGTGGATTGGCTCAAGGCTCCATCTCGGCCGACGGAACCAAGATCTTCTACCCCAAGCCTTCGGGCGGGATAGCAGTCGTGGCGATCTCGACGGACACGGTTCTTACAAGTGTTCCGACCATCTCTCCTGTAACCGCGCCTGTATTCACTCGAGACGGTTCGCGGGCATACGTCGTGGATCAATATCCGGGGCGCGTCGTGAACGGAGAGAACGTCGCGGGCGATTACTTCGTGGCTGAAATCGACGTTGCGAAGAATACGGTGAGGCCCATTGTCACTGCAGACTCAGGCTCAAGCACTCCGGGACGTCCCGTCATCCAAACGAGCCCGGACGGCAAGAGGCTCTATGTGCTGGGCAGCAAAGCTGTCGTCCTTGCTTTGCCTTCCCTTCAAGTCCTGGCCAGCACCCCCATGCCCAGAGTGGTCAGCAGCTTCACGATGTCCCCGGATGGCAGTAAGGGCTACGGGCTAACAAATGACGGTGGGCACATCGTGGTGGTCAATGCGCCTCGCCTCGACAACGTGCGCAAGGACTACAACTCCGATTACGCCACAGATATCCTGGCCCGTGATTCGGGAGGTGCATTGTGGCTCTATCCGGGCAACACCAACAAGGGCTGGCTTACGCGGACTCGAGCTGGCTCGGGCTGGGATGCCATGAACCTAGTTGTTACTCCCGGTGACTTCAATGGAGACAAGAAGCCGGATGTCCTGGCACGGGACAGCGCCGGAGACCTGTGGCTGTATCCAGGGGATGGACAGTCGTATTGGTGGTCACCTACCAAGGTCGGCGTGGGCTGGAATGCCATGACCGCAGTGGTCGCACCCGGAGATTTTGATTATGACGGGCACTCGGACATTTTGGCCCGCGACAGCGCAGGCGACCTGTGGCTCTATCCGGGCAATGGCATGGGCGGGTGGTTACCGCGGACGAAAGTCGGTGCCGGTTGGAATGACATGACGGCGATCATGGGACCCGGGAGAAACGCAATCCCCGGAACCGATGTGCTTGCACGCGACAGTGCCGGAACCTTGTGGCTCTACGAGCGCGATCTGTCCAGCCAATGGGTACCTCGACGGCAAGTCGGCACCGGCTGGAATGCGATGACCAGCATTGTGACACCGGGCGATTTCGATGGTGACGACATTCCAGACATCCTGGCGCGTGATGTCTCTGGCGACTTCTGGCTCTACCCGGGAACAGAACATGGAGGCTATCAGCCAAGAGTAAAGGTTGGGGCTGGCTGGAACGTGATGACAGCAATCGCATAGCCGGTCCTTGCTTCAAGTTGTTCCAACGCAAGTGACAGTTCTGCCTCCTAATTTGGCTGGTTCCAGCGCTGGGCTCCCGCTCCGGTCGCCCCCAGCTCGTCGGCAGGGTTCTGAAGCGTGCACGATTTCAGGCTCAGGCAACCGCAGCCGATGCATCCATCCAGATCATTCCGCAGGTGTTGCAGCGCGGCAATTCGCTCGTCGAGTTCCCTGCGCCATCGCGACGACAACCGCGTCCAGTCCCGTTTGGTGGGCGTTCGCCCATCCGGCAGGGAGTCCAGCGCCTCACGGATGTCCTTTAGAGGAAGGCCAACTCTTTGCGATGTTTTGATGAATGCCACCCGACGCAACGTTTCGCGCCTGTACCGCCGCTGGTTGCCTGCCGTGCGCTCAGCTGTAATGAGCCCGTTGCGTTCGTAGAAGTGAAGGGCCGACGGCGATACTCCGCTGCGCTCGGAAAGCTCACCGATGCTCAGGGGCCGGTGGGCGCTGCCTGGAACTTGTGGCATGGCTGGTCCTCCGGTGCTGGGCGTGGTGGATTGACCTCAACATTAGTTGAGGTTCTAGGGTAACGTCCATGACCTCTGATACCTCAACGGCCGGGATACTCCGCCGTCCTTACCTGCTGGCCACCGTCGGTGCTTGTGCGCTCGTTTTCCTCAGCGCCTTCGAGTCCCTGGCGGTAACCACCATCATGCCGCTCGTCAGTCGGGACCTGGACGGAGCCAGCCTTTACGCGCTGGCCTTCGCCGGCCCCCTGGCGACTGGCGTGATGGGCATGGTGGGAGCAGGTAACTGGTCCGATCGTCGGGGTCCCGCCGCGCCGCTGTACGCCTCGGTGGCACTGTTCGTTGCGGGGCTGCTGATCGCAGGAACAGCCGGGAGCATGGAGGTTCTGGTGCTGGGAAGGCTCGTGCAGGGACTCGGCGGCGGTGCCATGACCGTTGCCCTGTATGTGTTGGTGGCACGGGTCTACCCGCCGACTCTGCATCCCAAAATCTTTGCCGCCTTTGCCGCATCCTGGGTGATCCCTTCCCTGGTGGGCCCGTTTGCCGCAGGAATCGTGGCACAGCTCAGCAGTTGGCACTGGGTGTTCCTTGGCGTTGTGGGGCTGGTTGTTCCGGCACTCCTGATGGTGGTTCCGGCTGTACGCGGGATGGCACCCGACTCCGACACAGATACCCAGCGTGTGCCGTGGGCCTTCGGACGCATGGGCTGGGCGGCGCTGGCCGCGCTGACCGTCCTCGCGCTGAACCTGTCAGCAGAGGTGCCGGGCATGGGCGGCGTGATTGCCGTCGTCGCGCTTGTCCTTGCAGTGGTGGCGGTCAGGCCGTTGGTCCCGCGCGGAACACTGGTTGCCCGTCGAGGCCTTCCCAGCGTCATCCTCACCCGCGGTTTAGCATCGGCCGCGTTTTTCGGCGCGGAGGTCTACCTGCCGTATCTGTTGACGGAGCAGTACGCTTTCACGCCGACTTTTGCCGGGCTCACGCTGACCGGCGCCGCGCTCGCATGGGCAGGAGCATCCGCTCTGCAGGGTCGGTTGGGTTCCAAGCTGGCCGATGCCCTCGCCGTGAAAATTGGTGCTGCGCTGGTGCTGGTGGCCATAATGCTGGCCCTGGTGACCGCGGCCTTGACGCTGCCGGCGGGTATTGCCATTGGAGGGTGGATCCTTGCGGGCGGCGGCATGGGACTCATGTACCCGCGGCTGTCCGTGATGACGTTGGCGCTGTCCAATGAGGAAAACCAGGGCTTCAACAGTGCAGCGATGTCCATCTCCGACTCGCTGGGCGGCGCCTTGGCCCTCGCCGCCACGGGACTCGTCTTCGCAGCGTTTACGACGACGAACCCGTTTGCGGGGGTCTTCGCACTGACGGCGGTGATCGCCGTCGTCGGGGTCGTCATCGCGCCGCGGGTCGCCACCCGGGCGGGTGTCTCCACCACGCGGGAAACCGAACCTGAGGCATCGCTCCACAAGTAGCCCGACGCTCACCAAGCCCAAGTAAGTACCAGTTGAGCGCGTTTTGAGCGTCCAAAACGCGCTCAGCTGCTACCCAGTTGGGGCCCCACAACGCGGGCCCGAACCAGCCCGATGCAGGGCTGGACGCCGAACACTGCTAGACTGGGAGCACTTGATGTGCGGTGACGCCCTGAAGCAGGTGGCCCAACAGGCTACGTGACGGGGCATTTTTCATGTGAGAGGCACATCCTGCGTCGATGAACGCTTCCATTTGGTCCCGGCCAACGCTCCAGCAGCGAACCGGTAGACCACCTGACTTTTCCTCGGCGAACCCCTGGCCCAACCGGCGTCGGGGGCCGATGTCCGCAACTGGACACCGCCCGAAAGACATAAGTACATGACTACTTTTGCTGCCCTTGGCACGCCCAAGGCTATTGCTGATTCCCTCGCCGCAGACGGCATCGAAGAGGCATTCCCCATCCAGGTGAAGACCCTCCCGGATACGCTCGCAGGCCGCGACGTCCTGGGCCGTGGCCGCACGGGCTCCGGCAAGACCATCGCGTTCGCCATCCCGCTTGTGGCCCGCTTGGCCGAGCGTGAAGCCAAGCACTTCCGCAAGCCGGGCCGCCCCATGGGCCTCGTCCTTGCTCCGACGCGTGAACTCGCAACCCAGATCAACGCCACCATCGAGCCGTTGGCCAAGGCCATGGGCCTGAACACCACGGTGATCTACGGCGGCATCTCCCAGGCACGCCAGGAAAAGGCGCTGCGCGCCGGCGTCGACATCGTCATCGCCTGCCCTGGCCGTCTCGAAGACCTGATCCGCCAGCGCATCCTGACCCTCGAGGCTGTTGAGGTCACCGTACTGGACGAGGCAGACCACATGGCTGACCTCGGCTTCCTCCCGGTGGTCAAGAAGCTCATGGACATGACCCCCACCCAGGGTCAGCGCCTGCTCTTCTCGGCGACGTTGGATAACGGTGTTGACAAGCTGGTCAACCGTTACCTGTCCAACCCGCTCACGCACTCCGTGGATGACCCGCAGGCTGCCGTCACCACCATGGAACACCACGTCCTGGTAGTCAACGATCAGACCGTGAAGAAGCAGCTCATCGTCGAACTGGCCTCCGGCGCCGGCCGCCGCGTCCTCTTCATGCGGACCAAGCACCACGCCCGCAAGCTTGCCAAGACCCTGACGGACGCCGGAATCCCCGCCGTCGACCTTCACGGCAACCTGTCGCAGAACGCCCGCGACCGCAACTTGGCCGAGTTCTCCAACGGTGACGTTCGCGTCCTGGTGGCCACCGACGTCGCAGCCCGCGGCGTGCACGTTGACGACGTCGAACTCGTCATCCACGTTGACCCGCCCACAGAGCACAAGGCGTACCTGCACCGCTCAGGCCGCACGGCCCGCGCCGGTTCCGATGGCACTGTTGTCACCCTGACGCTCCCGGAGCAGCAGAGCGACGTCAAGAAGCTCATGAAGGCTGCGGGCGTCGATGTGTCGTTCGAGCGCGTCACTGCCAACTCGCCGCTGGTCGCCGAGCTCGTGGGCGACATCGCAGACAAGGTTGATCCCCGCACCCGTGCGGCCCTCCTCGCGGCGAAAGCCCCGCAGGGTGGTGGCACGTCAACTGGCGCCAACGCCCAGCGAAAGCGCGCACGCCGTACCGGCGGCCAGGCTGCACCCACCACGGGTGGCCGTGGCGGTCGCGGCGGACGCGGCAAGGTGGCAGCTGAGCCGGTTCGCACCGACATCAACCGCGCTGACCGTCGCGCAGCAATGAACGACGACGTCGCCCGCAGCTCACGCGGCCGCGGCAAGGCTGGTGCCACGCACCGCAACGACGTTCCCGGCTCGCAGGGCCAGGGCGCCCGCAGTGGCCGTCCGGCTTCGGGCCAGCGTGCCGCTACCGGTGGCCAGCGCTCTGCTTCGGCTCCGCGCACAGCGTCCACCACGAGCACCCGCACTGGCGGAAACAAGGCTGTTTGGTCTTCCGCAACGGGCGCTACATCCGGCGGATCCTACGGTTCGGGCTCCGGTGCTGCCGGCAACTCCGGTCGCGGGGGCTCCGGCGCCGGTCGTCCTGCACGCAGCGGCCCGCGTCGTGCATCGGCACCCGCTTCGAACGAACGCCGCGGCCGCTAATACCCCACCGGCACCCTCGCCTCGCAAGCTCGGCCAGGGAACCCTGCCGGCGTGGGCCCGGGTTGGAAGGCCCGCTCTGCGCACTGTCCCCAAGGAATAGAGCGCAGAGCAGGGCCCCGCAACGCATGCCTCACCAGCCGCGGGCGCGCCACTCCTCAAGGTGTGGCCGCTCGGCTCCGAGGGTCGTGGGCAATCCATGGCCCGGGTGCACCACAGTCTCGTCCGGGTAGGCGTCGAACAGCCGCTCTTTCACGTCGTTCAACAGTGAAGTGAAACGTGAAGGATCGCCCTGTGTGTTGCCGATGCCTCCGGGAAACAACGAGTCCCCACTGAAAATGTGGGCAGGCCCATCCGGATCCTGGTAGACGAAAGCGATCGAGCCAGGGGTGTGTCCACGCAGGTGGACCGCCGTGATCTCGAAGTCGCCGAACCGCTCGACGTCGCCGTGACCAAGCGGGACATCCACAGGGACGGGCAGCGCATCGGCGTCGTCCGCTCCTGCAGAAGTGCTGGCGCCCGTAGCTGAGACCAGCTCACCCAAGGCACGGATGTGGTCCCAATGCTGGTGCGTGGTTGCGATTCGGACGAGCTTGGGCACCTCGGAAGTATCCGTTTCGCTGTCCTTCAGGAGTTGCTGAATGGCTGGAAAGTCGTCGGCGGCGTCGATCAACAGCTGCACGCCTGTGGACTTCGAGGTCAACAGATACACGTTGTTGTTCATCTCGCTGACCGAGATGCTCCGGATGGTGACGTCACGCGATGAGTGAATAAGCGAATCCATCGGCTCAGTCTATGCAGTGGTCGTGTTGGCTTCGCGGCCTTGCGACACCCAGTTGGGGTCGGCAGAACGTGAACCCACGACGGCGTCCGCGGCTTGGTCGAGCACCTCAAGTTGCGCTGTTCCCAGTTGCAGGGACAGCGCGCCAAGGTTCTCGTCAATCCGGTGCGTTTTGCGCGTGCCGGGGATGGGGACCACCGGCAGTCCAAGGCGCTTGCCTTGGGCGAACAGCCAAGCCAGTGCTACCTGGGCTGGAGTTGCACCCAGGTCATCGGCTACCTCCCGAACCGCGGCCACGACGGCCTGGTTTGCATCGAGGGCCTCGCCACCAAAGCGGGGAATCTTGTGGCGGAAGTCGTTTTCGCCCAAGTCGCTCGCGCTAATGGTTCCCGTGAGGAACCCGCGGCCGAGCGGCGAATAAGGCACAAAGCCAACACCGAGTTCCTTCGCTGCGGGAACAACGTTTTGCTCAACATCCCTGCTCCAGATTGACCATTCACTCTGGACCGCGGCAATGGGATGGACGGCGTTGGCCTGCCGAAGCTCCTCGGCTGTCACCTCAGACAGTCCGAGGTGCCGAACCTTGCCCTCCCGGACCAGCTCCGCCATGGCCTCCACGGTTTCCACTATCGGAACGCGGAGGTCCCGGCGGTGCAGGTAGTAGAGGTCAATCACGTCAGTGTCCAGGCGGCGGAGGCTAGCTTCTGCCGCCTGCCTGACGTAGGGCGCATCGCCGCGAACTCCCGTGTACCCGTTCGCGGCGTTGCCCTCTATCCCGAACTTTGTTGCCAACTGGACCTCGTCGCGCCGGCCCTTCAGGACCTTGCCTACCAACTCCTCGTTGCTTCCGGCGCCGTAAACATCCGCGGTGTCGATGAAGGTGATGCCCGCGTCCACCGCATGCCTAAGTGTCTGCAGGGCTTCCTCGGGGTCGATTCCCCCATACACTGGCGTCAGGGCCATGCCGCCAAAGCCGAGGGGGCTAACAGAAAGGCCATCGCCGAGTTGAACTGCAGTCATGAACTTCTCCCATGCGTGTTGGTATTCGAAGTGCCCTTTGTTGGCGTGAACTCCATGGACGCGATGGGTATTCCTGCGGGAGGCTGCGGTCCTTCCCAGTTGCTCGGGCCCTGACGAACTCCAAAGATGCACGGTCCCCGTGTTTCCGGGGTTTTGCCGGCACTGGGGCAGCTGCGAGTGGAGGTAACTGGGAAGGAGCGTGGCTACTCGGCCTTGGCCGCAGGTTTGTCAGCAGGCAACGCCTTCAAACCGGCAGCACATCCTACGATTCCGGCGATAAAGAGCAGCTTCAGCGGGCTCGCGTGTTCCACACCTGCGACCATGGCCCACCCAACAGTCAGTGCCGCTCCGATTCCAACCCATACTGCGTAGGCGGTGCCCAAGGGGATCCGCTTTACGGCGATCCCGAGTCCGAGCATGCTCAATGCTGCCGTCACCGCGAAAACCATTGTGGGTAACAGTTGGCTGAAACCGTTGGAGAGACCCAGCGCGGTGGCCCACACGGCTTCGAGGACGGCGGAGGCGAGGAGAACCAGCCAGAAGACGCCGTTCTTCGCAGACTTCTGGGTATTGGTGGTTGTTGCAGCCACGGCTACGCCACCACCTTCAGGCCGACCACGCACGCGCCGATTCCTGCGAGCAGCAGCAGCCGGGCCGTCGTCGCGCGTTCCACGTTGGTGACCATGGCGTATGCCGACGTCAGGACGACGCCGACACCAACCCAGACCGCGTACGCCGTACCGGTGGGAATGGATTGCATGGCTATCGCGAGGCCGCCGGTGCTGGCGATGACGCTCACCAGGAAAACGACTGTGGCGATTGGCTTGCGGAAGCCCTTTGATCGGTGAAGGGCAGCAGCCCAAACGGCCTCAAGCGCTCCGGAGAGAATGAGAATTAACCACGACATGACAGGTCCTTTGGCCAGTCTTGTCGCGTGCCGGGTACTGAACCGTCGTCCGGAGGTTCCAGAGCGGAACCTTCATTTCAGGCTAGCAACTCCTGCAGACCGTGGCCACTTCTGGTGGCCAAAGTCACCAGCTCAGGCGTTTGCGGGCTCCACTTTGTCGATGGAGATCACAGCAACAAAACCCCGGCCCGAGATCTCGGGACTCCGCGTATCCGAGCCCACCACGGCGTCGTAGCGGTTCAGCTCGACCGGTTCGGCCACGCTGGGAGCCGGGCTGGCGCCGTCGGACTCTTCCTCCGGATTTGCGCCCTCCACAGAGGTGCCAGGCGTGACCATTGCCTTGCCTTCCAAGAGGACGGCCAGCTGGCCCTCGAAGACGGGGTGCGCGCGTTTCTTGGAGATCTCGACGATGGACGTGTAGCCCTTGAACGCGCTGGCGCGAGCGATGACATTGAGATCGCGGATATCCCCGGTGGGCAGTGTGGCGGACGATGCTGCCTCGCCGGAAAAACGGAACGGACGATACTTCTCCAACGGGTGCTCTTCGCCGTCGACGGTCAGCAGCAGCAACTCACCGTCAATGATGGTGATGACCCGTTCCATGCCCGGAAAATTGGAGAAGTCCCCAGCCTTGGAGACGTCGGCGATGCTGACGCGCCAATCCCATGCCCCATCCTGGGCCGAGGCGGCCTTAGGGTGGCTGGCGAGTTCGCGCGTCACCCCGCCTCCGTTGCGCCACGGTTCGGGGTGGACGTCGGCAAAGCGGATAATCTCCATCCGACCAGCCTAGTGGTGGACGCAGCTTCTGCGTTGCCAGCATGGCTTGCTAACGTCATATGTGGAAAACGTTGGGAATACGGCCGGAGGCACAGGAATGTTCGTCAAAGTGTGCGGATTAAGCACACCCGAATCCGTCCGCGCAGCCGTGGACACCGGGGCGGACGCCGTCGGCTTCGTGCTGACGTCCAGCCCACGTGAGGTCAGTCCTGACCAGGTACGTGTACTACTGCCGCTGGTGCCCGCAGGTGTTCGTGCCGTGGCTGTGTTCCGGCACGAGCCCGCTTCCGACGCCGTTTCTGTTGCGCGCGCTGCAGGACTCACCTGGGTTCAACTGCACGGTACCCGGACTGCCGAGGACGTCAAAACAGTGCACGACGCCGGAATGCGGCTCATCCGGGCCGTCACCATGGGTGCCACCCCGGACGAGTTCAGCGATCTTGGCGAGGATCTGCTCTTGATCGATGCAGCCGTGCCAGGCTCGGGGGAGTCTTGGGACTACACGTCGGTGCTGGCCAAGGGACTGGGCGACCGGGAGTGGTTGCTCGCAGGCGGTCTCGAACCCGGCAACGTCGCCTTTGCCGCCGCTGCGGCCGGTGCTTGGGGAGTGGACGTTTCCTCAGGTGTGGAGTCGTCCCGTGGAGTGAAGGACCTGGCGAAGATCCGCGCGTTCGTGGAAGCTGCAAAGGCCTGACGTTCTCTCACGTCCTACCGCTTTTCGGGCGTTCTTCTCTCACGTCCTGCTGCTTTTCGGCCGTTCCTCTATCACGTCCTGCTGCTTTTGGGGTGTTCCTCTATCACGCCCTGCCGGCGGACACCCCCGAACGGTTCATGATGTGAGAGAACGTTGGGGAATTCGGGTGATGATGTGAGAGAGCATCGGACTTAGCACTGGCACACCCTAGACTCGCCCACGACGACACGATTCACTGGAACACGCCACTGGACTTACACGCGGAACCAAACACGGAACCAAACGCGGAACTGAACAATCGGACCATACGAACCCAGGAGCCCAAGCAATGAGCACGGAACAGCACACCCTGACCCTGATCCGCGAGTTCGACGCCCCGCGTGATCGGATCTTCGATGCCTGGATGGACCCCGATCAGCTCACCAAGTGGTTCGGGCCCGTGGAAGTGGATGCTCCACGCGACAAGATCATCGTGGAGCCGCGCGTGGGCGGAATCTGGCAAGTGGTCATGGCATGGACGGACGACGAGGGTGAGCAGGAAGCACCCATCGAAGCTGTCATCACGGAGCTGGATGCACCCGCGCTCCTCGTAGCTAGGGCAAAGGCTGCTCCCGATGCCGATCATGAGTACGAGGAAATGCACCTCGAATTCGAAGACCTCAACGGACGCACCCGGATGCATCTCACCCAGGGACCTTTCGCATCTGAAGAATGGGTCGAAATGACACGGGATGGCTGGGGAACCTCGTTCGACAAGCTGGACGCGTTGCTGGACTAAATCGCCCCTGATGCTTCGTCAAACTCAGGGCCGATTCAGGGCAGACCCTGAGGCTTAATGTCTGTCCGGCAAGGGAGAATTGAGACTATGAAAACGCTGCTCAACATCATTTGGCTGGTCTTCGGTGGTTTCTGGTTGGCACTGGGCTATTTCGCAGCAGGCATTATCTGCTGCGTGCTCATTGTGACCATTCCTTGGGGCATCGCTTCGTTCCGGATCGGCGCATATTGTTTGTGGCCGTTTGGCCGGATGGTGGTGGAGAAGCCCGGCGGAACTGGTGTCTTCGCACTTCTCGGCAACGTGATTTGGCTACTGGTTGCTGGTATCTGGATTGCGATCGGCCACGTGGTTACGGCTTTCGCAATGGCCATCACCATCATCGGTATCCCACTGGCTATCGCGAACCTGAAGCTGATCCCGGTATCGCTGATGCCTCTCGGCAAGCAGATTGTGCCGACCAACCAGCCGTTCGTCAGCACCTATCGCTAGCTCGCCGGTCTAATCGGTGGGGCGGACGCCCTGAAAAGCCCCATCCGTCAGCAAAGCAACCACCGTGCTGCCATCCAACTCGGCGGCAATTGCCACGTCTTCAATGAAGCCCCCATCGATTAGTTCCCGCCCGCTGGAGCAGCCGCGCAGCACCGAGGCCAGCTTGGGCTCGGCGGCGTCGAAGGCCGCGGCCGCAGATCCGGCTTCAGGTGAGAAATTACGGCGCCCCGACCCTGCTAATCCGGCGATGAATGCTCCAGCTCCGAGCTCGTCCTCCAATGCTGGCCGCAGCGAGCCATTGGTCCACTTCTCACCTGCGGCGATCACAGCAATCACCGCATCCGGAGGCAGTGTGGCATGGACCCAGTCGGCGGTCGCCGCGGCGTTGCGTAAGCACACAGCCACTACTTGTCGTGCGGAGTTGGCGAGCTCATGACTCAGCGTCGAGCCGTTGGGTGACGGCAGGACTACACGCTCAAGATGCGGCGCATGACGCAGGCTCGCCGGAGACAAACTCAACCCCTCCCCGCCACGCGGTCCGGCCAGCGCAGCCTGATGATGAGCGGCGAACTCACTCGCCGCAGCATCGCGCATCGGGTAGGGAAAAACGGCCGCCCCACGATCCACGGCGACGCTCACGCACGTCGTGAAGGAAAGGACGTCAACCACAACAGCAAGGTCCGCCCGTGGCACTATGGCGCGGGCGCCGTCGAGCCCCCATTCGAACCGGACCGAGTACGGCAACTGCCGCTGGGGCGCTCCCGGTTCGCTCATCCGAGTTCGGCTGTGAGGTTGCGGCGGGCTGCGTCAAGCCAGAGCGCCTTGGCCCGCTCACCGTGGAAGAGAGGGTCCAGTGACAGCAGATGACGCACGACGGCGGCACGCCCCTTGGCGAAGTCGTCGTCGCTGACGTGGGCATAGTCTTCCCGGACGGCGGCCAGGTAGCGCGCGTAGGACTGTTCGTTGCCTCCGAGTACGGAGAGATCGGCGTCGCAGAGGAGGGCTCCGGCGTGGTCGCCGGGTTTGGGATTGTGCTCGGCCGTGAGCCGGACCAATCGGGCCACCTCGGCGACATCTTCCGGGGCAAGCCGTGCAGCAGTCAGTCGGTCCTCGGCAAGCCGCGCGGATTCTTCTTCGTCCTGCCCAGCGACACCTTCATAGACGGCGTCGTGGAACCAGGCCGCCAGCGTGACTCTGCGGGCAGGGAGGGCGGGTTCCGTCAAAATGTCCAGGGCTTCGAGAACGGCCAGCAAATGGGTCCGACTGTGGTACTTACGGCCGTCCTCGCCCCATCGTTCCAGTAGTTCCAAGCCGAGTTCCTCGTGGCCAGGGTAGGTGCTGTTCCATCGCTCCATCAGCGGAACGGTGAGGGCTTTGCTGCGATCGCGTGCGGGAATGCGAAGGCCGCTCGCAATGAGTTTCCGCACCAGGACCCTTGCCTCCACGGGAATGGCTCCAGCCGCGACGAGGTCGTTGTAGCGACGTTCAGGAACGTCGTAGTGGTCGCCGTCGAACGCCCTTTCGGGGACTCCGGCCGCCTCGGCGAAAGCGTGAAGCTCGTCCAAGGACTTGTCTGATACCAGATGTGAAAACACGGTGCCGTGGGCGGGCCACAGGGGCGGATCGACATATACGGCCATTGGCAAAGTGTAAGCCAAACGATCCTTCCCAGTTACCGGTCGTCGGAGCGGCTACCGCCGAGCGTCCGCCCCGGAAGCACAGGCTTCACTGCCCGTGTGGTCACAGCAACTGGGAAGGAGCGTAGGAGTTCCTTGGCAACAGGTTACGGCTATGACTCCACGCCGGATAGAGTACGACGGCGGCCCGCACCGTTTGCCGCCCAGCGCACCAGCGGCGCTCTCGCTTGGAACTAGACAGTAACATTCCGTTTTGCGGAGCTATCACACAATAGAATCCGCAAATACTGCCTTAGAATATTTTCATGGCGCAAATACGGATCTCCGAAGCAGCCCGGTTCCTTGGTGTCAGCGACGACACTGTGAGGCGGTGGACCGAGAACGGAACACTTACCGCCCGGAAGGACGCCGCGGGCCGACTCGCTGTGGATGGCTTGGAGCTGGCCAAGGTTGCCCGCGATCAGTCGCACCTTCCGGACGATCCCGCCCGTACAGGCAGCTCGGCCCGGAACCGCTTCGTCGGTCTGGTCACGGGCATTACCGCGGACAAAGTCATGGCACAGGTGGAGCTTCAATGTGGGCCGTTCCGTGTGGTGTCGCTGATGAGCAGCGAAGCCGTGCGCGAGCTTGGTCTGGAACTTGGGTCAGTGGCTACAGCGGTGGTGAAGGCCACAACTGTCATCATCGAAACGCCTCAGGGAAAGAGCGTCGTATGAGGAACACCGGCACGAAAGCCATGGCGCTCCTAGTCGCGGTGGCCGTGGCGGCCGGTATGGCGAGCTGTGCTTCAAACACCGCAGGCCCAGCGGCAACCGGGAATCAGCTGAATGGCACCATCACCGTCTTCGCGGCAGCGTCCCTCAAAGCACCGTTCACTCAACTTGCCCAGGACTTCGAGGCCAAAAACCCCGGCACCAAAGTGAACCTTAGCTTCGCCGGTTCTTCAGACTTGGCAACGCAAATCACCCAGGGTGCACCAGCTGATGTGTTTGCCTCAGCCGATACCAAGAACATGACCAAGGTCTCGGACGCAAAACTCGTGGACGGCACCGCGACAAACTTTGCCACGAACTTACTGGAGATCGCTGTCCCGCCCAGCAACCCGGCGTCGATCTCTTCCTTCGCGGACCTGTCCAAGCCCGGCGTCAAAGTTGTGGTCTGTGCCAAACAGGTTCCTTGTGGTGCGGCCGCGGAGACGATAGAGAAGGCCTCCGGGACCACGTTGAGCCCGGTCAGCGAAGAGTCGTCAGTCAGTGATGTGCTGGGCAAGGTCGTCTCGCAGGAAGCCGACGCCGGGCTGGTTTACGTGACGGACATCAAGGGTGCTGGGAGCAAGGTGAAGGGCATACCGTTTCCGGAGTCCGGCAAGGCCGTCAATACGTATCCGATCGCCACTGTGGGCACCAGCAAAAACAAGGACCTCGCCCGCGCCTTCATTGCCATGGTCACCGGCAGCGCGGGGCAGAAGGTCCTGGGCGACGCTGGCTTCGGCCCCTCGTAGGAACGCAATGAATCGAACTGGATACCACGGCATCCCACGGTGGATCTACGTGATCGCCGTTGCGGGCGGTCTGCTGGTGATTCTTCCCCTGCTCGCGATGCTGGTGCGCGTGAACTGGTCCCAGTTCCTTCCGCTCATCACGTCGGAATCGTCGCTCGATGCGTTGGGCCTGAGCCTGAGGACGTCAGCAGCAAGCACCCTGTTGTGCATCGTGCTTGGTGTGCCGTTGGCCCTTGTCCTGGCCCGCGGGGAGTTTCCCGGGCAGAGGCTGCTGCGCTCCTTGGTGCTGTTGCCCCTCGTGCTGCCGCCCGTCGTCGGAGGTATCGCGCTGCTCTACACCTTCGGGCGGCAAGGTTTGCTGGGGAAGTCGCTCGAAATGGCCGGAATTCAGATCGCGTTCTCCACTACCGCCGTGGTGCTTGCACAAACATTCGTGGCCTTGCCGTTCTTGGTTGTCAGCCTCGAAGGCGCCCTGCGGACTGCGGGAAGCAAATATGAGGCCGTGGCGGCGACCCTGGGCGCGCGGCCAACCACGGTCCTGCGCCGGGTCACACTACCCTTGGTAGTTCCAGGGCTCGCGTCGGGGGCCGTTTTGTCCTTCGCGCGCAGCCTCGGAGAGTTTGGCGCTACCTTGACCTTCGCCGGCAGCTTGCAAGGCGTCACGCGCACCCTTCCCTTGGAGATTTACCTTCAGCGCGAAACTGACCCCGACGCCGCCGTCGCTCTGTCTCTGGTTTTGGTGGCGGTGGCCGCGGCGGTAGTTGGCCTCAGCTACGGTCGACGCCCCAGCAACACTGGCGCAAACGCCCCTGCGGACGTCCAGCCATGACGTTTGAACTGGAAGCGAGCCTTCGCTCCCGCAACTTCGAGATGTCAATGAAACTTTCCGACGGCGAAACGCTAGCCATTCTCGGTCCCAACGGCGCCGGAAAATCAACTCTTCTTGGTGTGATTTCGGGCCTGCTGCGGCCGGATTCCGGACGGGCCCACATTGGCGGCAGGCAGCTTTTTGACCTCGACGGCGGCAACCACCAGTGGAACGCCCCGCACCTGCGCGGCACTGCCCTGCTCGCTCAGGAGGCACTGCTGTTTCCGCACCTGAACGTGCTGGACAACGTCGCCTTCGGGCCCCGCAGCAAGGGCAGATCCAAAGCCGCGGCCCGCGAAATCGCCCGGCTTTGGCTGACTGAGGTGGACGCCCTTCATCTGGAATCCCGCAAACCAGCAGAGCTATCCGGTGGCCAGGCACAGCGTGTGGCAGTTGCGAGGGCCCTCGCCGCCGAGCCCGAGTTATTGCTCCTCGATGAGCCGATGTCGGCCCTGGATATCCATGCTGCACCACTGCTGCGCCGCGTCCTCAAACGGGTCCTGGATGGACGCAATGCCATCATCGTCACGCACGACGTCCTGGACGCCTACATGCTCGCCGATCGCRTCATCGTCGTGGAGAACGGGCGGATTTCCGAGGAAGGCCCAACCCGCCAAGTCCTCGAACGCCCCCGAAGCCACTTCGCGGCCGGGCTTGCAGGACTGAACCTCGTCAGCGGAATCATCACCGAGCAGGGAATCACGACGCCGGATGGCAGGGTTTTCGCCGGACAGCACGATCCCGAGTGGTCACCTGCACTCGGCCAGGCAGGCGTGGCGGCCTTCCCGCCGTCGGCCGTTTCGGTTTTCCTTGGTGAAGTGCACGGAAGCCCGCGCAACTCCTTTCCCGTTACCATCCGTGATTTGGAGCCGCACGGGGACCAGATCCGGGTGAGGGCGGGCGGACCGGGCGCGGGGGAGCGCGGTACGTTGTCCGCAGATATCACTCCTGCTGCCTCTGCCGATCTCGGCCTGGCACCGGGCGTGGACGTGCGGTTCGTCGTGAAGTCCGCGCTGGTCTCGATCTATCCGGCGTGAGGCCAGCCCCGACTGGTTTGGCAGTTACATGCCTGGAATGTCCAGGGCCTCGTAGACCTGGATGCTGGCTCCGGGCATCATCAGGTGCGGGTGGCCCTCCAGGAGAGCAAGGGCGCCGTCCATGTTTTCGGCCTGGAGGATGGTGTACCCCGCTACGCCTGTGTTGGTATCGGAGACACCTGAGTTTGCCACTTCCTTACCTCCGCCCAGAGGCGTGCCAAGATCGATGATCCCGTCGCCGGCCTTGTTGGCCCAGTCCATCCAGACCTTCATGCCTTCGGCTGCTGACTCGGGGGAAGCTTCTTCCATTGCGGATTCGGCGGACTGGGGAGCGGTGTAAAGCGCCACGTACTTAGTCATGTCGTGTCCTTTGTTGCGGGCATTTGTCGGTGGTTCCACCCTGTCACTGCCTGATCGTAGACTCCTGTTATTCACATAGCCATGGTTTCGTCTGGACAGGTGTTTCGCCGTGGGCAAACATGGAACACATGGGCCACAAAGCAAAGTTGAGCGTAGTAGACTCAACTTTGAAAGTATTGGTCTTACTCCAGAAAGGGAGCTTTCGTTGGACGTCAAATTCACCACCAAAAGCCAGGAGGCCCTTTCTGCGGCCGCCATGAATGCCTCTACTGCCGGCAACCCGCAATTGGAGCCAGCACACCTGCTGAAGGCCCTCATGGACCAGCGCGAGGGCGTTGCCGTTGCACTCCTGCGCGCCACGGGTGCCGATCCTGATGCCGTGAGCGTTCAGGCCAGTTCGGCCATCAAGTCGCTGCCGTCCTCTTCGGGCAGCTCGGTCCAGCAAGCCCAGCTCTCCCGTCAGTCCATGCAGGCCATCCAGGCTGCCCAGAATGAGGCCGACAAACTCGGCGATTCCTTCGTCTCTACAGAACACCTGCTGTTGGGGCTTTCGGCCGGCAGCGACGCAGTCGGAAAGCTATTGCGCGACGCCGGTGCCTCCCACGAAGCACTGCTTGCCGCGCTGCCGGGTGTCCGGGGCGATCGAAAGGTCAACTCGCCGGATCCAGAAAATACGTTCCAGGCCTTGGAGAAGTTCGGCACGGACCTCACTGCTATTGCCCGCTCGGGGAAGCTGGACCCGGTCATTGGGCGTGACAGCGAAATCCGTCGCGTGGTTCAGGTCCTGAGCCGGCGCACCAAGAACAACCCGGTACTGATTGGTGAGCCTGGCGTAGGTAAGACCGCGGTAGTCGAGGGCCTCGCCCAACGCATGGTGGCGGGCGACGTTCCGGAGAGCCTGCGCGGCAAGACCCTCATTGCCTTGGACATGGCCTCCATGGTCGCCGGAGCCAAATACCGCGGCGAATTCGAGGAGCGGCTCAAAGCGGTGCTGGAGGAGATCAAGAACTCCAACGGCCAGATCGTCACATTCATCGATGAAATCCACACGGTAGTTGGAGCTGGTGCAACGGGCGACAGCGCGATGGATGCGGGCAACATGCTCAAGCCGATGCTGGCCCGCGGCGAGTTGCGGCTCATTGGTGCCACCACCCTGGACGAGTACCGCGAAAACATCGAGAAGGACCCTGCCTTGGAACGCCGCTTTCAGCAGGTTTACGTGGGTGAGCCGAGCGTTGAGGACACCATCGGCATTCTGCGCGGCCTCAAGGAACGATACGAGGCCCACCACAAGGTGGCCATCGCCGACTCGGCACTGGTGGCAGCCGCAACCCTGTCCAACCGGTACATCTCGGGCCGTCAGCTCCCGGACAAAGCGATCGACCTCGTGGACGAGGCCGCGTCACGGCTTCGGATGGAGATTGACTCAGCGCCGGAAGAGATCGATCAACTCCGCCGTTCCGTCGATCGCCTCACCATGGAAGAACTGGCCCTGCAGGGCGAGACTGATCCTGCATCCGTTGAGCGGTTGGCTGCCCTTCGCGCTGACATGGCGGACAAGAAGGAAGCACTCAGGGCCCTCAACGCCCGTTGGGAAGCTGAGAAGGCCGGACTCAACCGGGTTGGTGACCTCAAAGCCAAGATCGACGAACTGAGGTCAGCCGCCGAAAAGTACCAGCGCGAAGGCGACCTCGAGTCGGCGTCGCGGATACTTTATGGCGAGCTGCCTGCCCTCGAACGTGAGCTCAATGCGGCTGCCGAGGAGGAGTCCGCGCGCGGCGACGCAAAGCCCGAGCTCATGGTCGCAGAGGATGTTACTGCAGACGATATTGCGGAGGTTATCTCGGCGTGGACCGGCATTCCCGCTGGGCGCATGCTGCAGGGTGAATCCCAAAAGCTGCTGCATATGGAAGAGGAGCTCGGTAAGCGCCTGATCGGCCAAACCAAGGCCGTGCAGGCAGTTTCGGACGCCGTCCGCCGCGCGCGGGCGGGCATCAGCGACCCCAACCGTCCCACAGGCTCGTTCCTGTTCCTTGGCCCCACCGGCGTCGGCAAGACCGAGCTCGCAAAGGCCTTGGCCGACTTCCTCTTTGACGACGAACGGGCCATGATCAGGATCGATATGTCCGAGTACGGAGAGAAACACTCCGTTGCGCGTTTGGTAGGTGCACCTCCGGGATACGTCGGCTACGAGGAAGGCGGTCAGCTGACGGAAGCTGTGCGTCGCCGGCCGTACTCCGTTGTGCTGCTCGACGAGGTGGAAAAGGCCCACCCAGAAGTGTTCGACATCCTCCTGCAGGTTCTGGATGATGGCCGTCTCACAGATGGTCAAGGGCGGACGGTGGACTTCCGCAATACGATCCTGGTGCTGACGTCCAACTCCGGAAGCCAGTTCCTGGTGGACCCGTCCCTCGATGCCAAAGCCAAGCGTGATGCCGTCATGGCCGTGGTACAGGCCTCGTTCAAGCCGGAGTTCCTGAACCGTTTGGACGAGATCGTGCTGTTCGACCCCCTGTCCGTCGAGGAGCTGGCCCGGATCGTGGAACTTCACGTTGCCGAACTCACCAAGCGTCTGCGGGACCGCCGCTTGACCCTCGAGGTGAGCGACGGAGCCCGCGCCTGGCTCGCCATGTCCGGCTATGACTCGGCGTACGGCGCGCGGCCTCTGCGACGTCTCGTCCAGCGCGAAATCGGAGACCGCCTGGCCAAGGAGATCCTTGCCGGAACGATCACCGATGGCGACACCGTCTTGGTGGATACTGCGGCCGACGTCGATGAACTCACCATTGAGGGATTTGAGTCGCTGACAGGTCCTGACGGCGGCCCGTCTGTGGGCACTGGGCTACTGGTTCGGAAGAAGTAGGTCGGCGGGCTACTTATTGAGGAGGTCTTCCTTGATGGTGTTGCCCGAATCCACAACGATGAAGCAATCAACGCGGCGGTCGCCCCGATCCCAACTGGTGGTGCTCGGGTAGACGTTCTGCTGAAGTAGTACGTACTTGTCGGCCGCCTCGTGATTCAGCTTTACGTTGCCGCAGACCTCACGGCCCTTGTCCTTCAGCGCGTTCGTGCCGGGGAAGGAATCGTCCGCTGGGTATGTGTGGACGGCGCCCAGCTGGGCTGAATGCTCGGTGTCACAGGGCACGGCCCGGGCTTTGGATGCGTTGGGGTCGAAGTCGGCAAAGCAATCGCCTACCTGGAAATCCTTGGCTTCTGTATCCCGCGGTAATGGGCCAAGGCTTGCCGTGGGGCTCGGGGTAGACACAACAGCCTGAGGCCGTGTACCCAACAGGTTCAGCAGCACCCAGATCACGACGCCGATGAGCACCAGGACACCCACCACGATTGCGCCGATGACAAGCCGCTGGCGTTTTACCGGGTCCCCGTGCGGGGCGGGTTGGGGCTGCTGGAGGGGATCCCCTGTCCGGGAGGGATCCCCGGGCTGCTCCGGCTTGCCGGGGTGCTGGGACTGACCGGAGTATGCCGGCAACGCAGGATCAGGCTGGTCGCTGGGATTAGGTACGAAGTCCGGATCAAGGTCCGGTGCAGGATCAGGCTGCAGGCCTGAAGCCTCGGGCTGTGTTTCCGAGGCTTGCTTCGGCTGCACTCCTGGGACTTGCTTCGGCTGCACACCTGGGGCCTGCGGCGGTTGCGCTCGCTTAGCCTGGGGCGGCTGCACACCTGGGGCCTGCGGCGGCGTGGGCGGTACCCTGGGCGCAGGTGGCACCCCGGCCTCTCCTTTATCGCGTTTTTCGCGCGGTGAATCATCACGTGGTGGGGTGTTGTCCTCGCTCATATCCCGGAGTCTGCCTTCCTGCTTTGGAGCCGCATTGAGGCAGACTCTACCCAATTTTTTGGTGTATTGGAGGTGGTGGGGAGCGGTTTGGACCGTAGTTGTACCCGATGCAGGTCCGGGGTGGCACGCAGGCACCCCCGAAAGCATGTAATCTAGACATACGACAAATTGACCAAACATTCCGGGGCCTCACCGATAGCCAAGGTGACCACCTCCGGTCCAAGTACAAAAGGGGGTCACGCCATGGGGCGCGGCCGTCAAAAGGCAAAAGCTACCAAGCAGGCTCGGGACATCAAGTACTACTCCCCGAACACTGACTACTCGGCACTTGAGCGTGAGCTCACGGGCCCATCGAGTCGTGTAAAGAGCCACTTCCCCGAAGATCCCCCGGAGCCGGACTACTCGGCTTATGAGGACAAGTACGCGGAAGACGATGACGACGAGGTAGACACCCGCCGTATCGGATAGCTGTCGCAAACAATCGGTGCCTCTGGCACTGACTTGCGTACCGCCGTCGTACATTAAGGTCGTCGCGCATCTTCGGATGCCGAATATCTCTGAAAGAGGCCCGCAGGGCACGCCATTCATTGGCGTACCCTGCGGGCCTTTTTTCGCATCAGTACCACTGGGGTAATGCGGCCCACGTCTGGCGCAAGCAGTGGAAGCGCCATAGCGTAGTCCCCATGGACTCCGACGCGGGGTCAGTTAGGGCCCATTCCAGGCCTCAACATGGGCCACAAGTGACCCCGCGTTGCTAGGAAAGGGAGCGGCATGCCGGCGGTCGAGAGTTACAAGCAGGGGACACCATGTTGGGTGGACCTGTCCTCCACCGACGTCGAGGTTTCCCGGAGGTTTTACAGTGAGCTCTTTGGCTGGGAGCTGGATCCCATGGACGCCGGCAACGGCCTGACTTACTACATGGCAAAACTCCACGGCCGGAACGTTGCCGGCATGATGCAGCAAATGCCGGATGCGCCGGAGGGAATGCCGTCCTACTGGGCCAACTACATTGCCGTGGACTCAGCGGATGAGGCAGCGGAACGGGCTGTGGCGGCAGGCGGGTCGATCTTGTTCGAGCCTGACGACGTGCCGAATGGCAGCGGACGGATGTTCTTCGCCATAGATCCCACGGGTGCACAGATCGGCTTCTGGGAAGCTGGAACGCATCCCGGATCCGGTTTGGTCAACGAGCCTGGCACCATGATATGGAACGAACTACAGACGGACGACGTCCCCAAAGCCGTGAAGTTCTACGAGGCCGTCACGGGGTGCAGCAGCGAAACCACACCGGCAGGAGATCTTCAGGAGTACACCAGCCTGCTGGTTGATGGAAAGCGGATTGCCGGTGCCCTCAAGCTGCCGATTGAAGGACTTTCGCCGTTCTGGATGACGTACTTCGGCGTCGAGGACGTAGATACTGGAGTGGAGCAGGCCGTTGAGCTTGGAGCTCACGTGATCGCTCCGGCGTTCGATGTCCCAGGCATCGGGCGAATGGCTGTGCTCATGGACCCCGCCGGCGCCGCATTCAGCATCATGACAGGACTTGCCGCATGACTTCCCGGACGCATTATTCAAGCGGTGAACCCTGTTGGGCCGATCTGCAGACCCCGGACGTACCCGCTGCCAAGGAGTTCTACGGCAAGCTGTTCGACTGGACATTCACGGACCTCCCCACACCTGATGGTCGCAGCTACGCGCAGGCCTTTGTTGGCAAGGACCTGGTGGCGGTCATCGCTCCGCAGAACCCCATGCAGGAGACCGCGGGCAAACATGGACAGTGGAACATCTACCTCGCTGCAACGGACGCCGAGGAGATAGCGGAAGACGCCGTCCATGCTGGTGGGAAGCTCGAGTTTGGCCCGGAGCAGGTTGCCGATACAGGCGTCCTGGCGTTCATCGAGGCGCCCGGCGGCGGGACCACGGGGATCTGGCAAGCGGGCACCCACATTGGAAGCCATCTGTTCAATCAGGCCGGCGCCCTGGCTTGGGCTGAGCTGCTGACTCCAGAACCGCAGGCAGCCACAGCGTTTTTCCAGCAGCTTTTCGGGCATGAAGTCACGGAATATCCCCAGGACGACGGCGGCAGTTACAGCACGCTGATAGTCAAAGGCGAGGAGGTGGCCGGGATTGTCCCTGCCGAACAGGGCGAAGAAGCCGGTTGGCAGATCTATTTCGGAGTGGCGGACCTCCGAAAAGCCGCCGAAGCTGCAGTGGCCGCGGGTGGAGTGGTGCTCGTGGAGCCGGAAGAACGGCCCGAAGCTGGATCTTTGGCTACGATCCAGGATCCGCAGGGCGGCGTTATCAGTTTGATCCAGGTCTGAACAGCAAAAACAAAAGAGCGGCCGGGCAGTTCAAGACTGCCCGGCCGCTCTTTCACTAAGAGGAAACGCGCCTAAGCGTAGGCGTTCACCAAACGTACGGCACCGCCGTCGACGCCCTTGGCACCCTGGACGTAGTCCGGGCCGGTCTTGTCGATCGAGTCAGAGTCGGCAGTAACCGTACCCATGATCCAGGACGGCAGGCCGCGCTCGTTGAGGCGTGCCACGGCTGCGTCAGCGGCTTCAGGGGACACGATTGCCACCATGCCGACGCCGAGGTTCAGCGTGCGCTCAAGGTCGGCGAGGGGCACGTTGCCAAGCTCGGAAACCAGCTTGAAGATAGCCGGCAGCTCCCACGTGTTGCGGTCAACCGTGGCCACCAGGCCCTGGGGGAGGACGCGAGCCAGGTTGGCAGCAAGGCCACCACCGGTGACGTGGCTGAACCCATGCACGGCTGCGCCGGCTGAGACGGGGAACGTGCGGGCGAGGTCCAGGCAGTCGGCGGCGTAGACGCGCGTCGGCTCCAGGAGCTCTTCGCCAAGCGTGCGGCCGAGCTCGGATACCTGGCGATCCAAGGCCCAACCGGCGTGGTTGATGACGCGGCGGACCAAGGAGTAGCCGTTGGAGTGCAGGCCGGAGGAGGCCATGCCAATCACGACGTCTCCGGCGCGCACGCGGTCCGGACCGAGCAAGGCGTCAGCTTCAACAACACCGGTAGCGGCACCGGCGACGTCATATTCGTGCTCACCCAGCAGGCCCGGGTGCTCAGCGGTTTCGCCGCCAACCAGGGCGGTGCCGGCAACGGAACAAGCAGCTGCAATACCGCGGACGATGTCCGCAATGCGCTCGGGGACAACCTTGCCGCAAGCGATGTAGTCCGTCATGTAGAGGGGCTCAGCGCCAACCACCACGATGTCGTCCACGACCATGCCCACGAGGTCGAAACCGATGGTGTCGTGGATGTCCATGGCCTGCGCGATAGCAACCTTGGTGCCCACACCGTCAGTTGAGGTGGCCAGCAGCGGCTTCTTGTAGGTCAGCAGCTTCGAGACATCGTACAAGCCTGCGAAACCGCCGACGCCGCCAATCACCGAGGTGTTGTGGGTCGCCTTCACGGCGTCCTTCATGAGCTCGACTGCGCGGTCTCCCGCTTCGACGTCGACACCCGCGGAGGCGTAGGTGATGCCCGTTGAATTCGGGGTGCTTCCAGCGGCGGGGGTTGCGGAGGTCATACAGACTCTTTCTTGTCGGCGTCGGTCAAACGATCAGCGTCGGTCAGCAGGTTCTCGAATTCGGCATCCGGGCCAGGATCGCAGCCCGTAGCGCCGGGCTTCTCGGCCGRATCCTCGGTGTCATCGGGTGATTCCGCTGCAGCGGGCAATCCGCCCAAGTCCGTGCGCTCCAGCAGGTTCTTGCCCAGCTTGTCAGCATGCGGCAGCTCAATCGGGTACTGGCCGGTGAAGCAAGCCGTGCAGAGGCGCTCACGCGGCTGCTGGGTTGCGCCGATCATGCCGTCTTCGGAGATGTAGGCCAGCGAGTCGGCGCCGATTGCCTGGGAGATTTCCTCGATCGTGGCGCCGTTGGCAATCAGCTCTGCGCGGGAGGCGAAGTCGATGCCGTAGAAGCAAGGCCACTGGACCGGGGGAGAAGAGATCTTCACGTGGACAGCAGCGGCGCCTGCTTCGCGGAGCATCCGTACGATCGCGCGTTGCGTGTTGCCACGGACAATCGAGTCATCCACAACAACAACGCGCTTGCCCCGGATGACAGATTCCAAGGCGTTGAGCTTGAGGCGAATGCCCAACTGGCGCAGGGTCTGCGACGGCTGGATGAAGGTACGGCCTACGTAGGCGTTCTTGACGAAGCCATGAGCGAACGGGATGCCGGACTGCTCCGCGTAGCCAACAGCGGCAGGGGTGCCCGACTCGGGAACCGGGATGACGATGTCGGCCTCGTGGGTGTTTTCGCGGGCCAACTGGCGGCCCATTTCAACACGGGCTTCGTACACGGAACGGCCGGCAATGGCAGCATCCGGACGCGCGAGGTAAACGTATTCGAAGACACAGCCGGCAGGCGTTGCCTCGGCAAAACGCTGGGAGCGGACGCCGTCCTCGTCGATGGCAATGAACTCGCCGGGCTCGATCTCACGGATAAAGCTCGCACCAACGGTGGCCAGGCCAGCTTGCTCCGAAGCAACAACCCAGCCGCGCTCCAGGCGGCCCAGACATAGCGGCCGAATGCCGTAGGTGTCGCGGGCGGCGTAGAGCGTCCCTTCATCCATGAAGACGAAACAGAAGCCACCCTTGATCTTGGGCAGCAGCTCCAACGCGGTCTGCTCCAGGGTTTTGCCCTCTTCGCCCTCAAGGAGTGCGGTCACCAAGGCGGTGTCCGAGGTGTTGCCCTGCTTCATCTCACCGGTCAACTGGCCATCGTTGCGCTGAAGGATCATTTCCCGGAGTTCAGCGGTGTTGGTCAGGTTGCCGTTGTGGGCCAAGGCGACCGTGCCGGTCGCGGTTGCGCCCAAGGTTGGCTGCGCATTGGCCCAGTGGCTTGCACCAGTGGTGGAGTACCGGCAGTGGCCAACGGCCAGGTGCCCAGTGAGGGTGTTCAGGGTCGTCTCATCGAAGACCTGGGACACAAGGCCCATGTCTTTATAGACGTTGATGCGCTTGCCGTCACTGGTAGCAATACCAGCCGACTCTTGTCCGCGGTGCTGCAGCGCATACAGCCCGTAATAGGTGAGTTTTGCTACTTCTTCACCGGGAGCCCAGACCCCAAAGACGCCACAAGCGTCCTGAGGGCCTTTTTCGCCGGGGAGAAGATCATGAGAAAGTTTTCCGTCGCCACGTGCCACTGGTCGATTGTCTCATGTTGTGGCCGTGGTAAGTTCCCGCTCCGGCTTTGTGACCCCACGAACAGGCCTGATTCGGCCAAAATGCGGTGTGTCTCACAGCAGTACCCCCGAAAGAGGCGAGTCGGCTGCCTTACTTAGCGGCCGCCGTCGTGCTCTGGACCCTCGTCCGGGACCGAATCCGGGACGGCCTCCACTACGGCACGCTTGGACCGCTTGACGCTGATCCGGTCCAGAACCAGGGCGAGGATCGAGAACAGGATGACGCCTCCGGAAACGCAGGCCACCAGGAAGAAGCCGAAGACGGTGCTGGCGTCGAAGGCCGGGTCCGCGGGACGGCCGTACGCGATGAAGGCGGCGGCGATTGCACCCACAATGCCACCGAGAATCATGAACGGAACGAACTTGGGTGCCCGGCGAACTGTGATTTCGCGGCGGGCAGTGCCATTTCCGGATTGGGCGTTGGTGTCCTCAGAAGCCATGCCTTCAAGCCTACCGTTCCTCGCCGAGGTGGCAGTTAATGCCAATGTCTTCGCCAAACATTGACATTAACTGCCACCTCGGCGAGTACTTCAGCTGCCGCGGTACGTCGAAAACGCGAACGGGCTCAGTAGCAGCGGCACGTGATAGTGCTCGCCGGCGTCCGAAACCGTGAAGTTCAAGTCCACTTCCGGGAAGAACGTTTCCGTGCCGAGGCCCTCGTAGTAGGCGCCTGTGGCAAAGTTCAGACGGTAAGCGCCGCCCGGAATCCGCTCCGGACCGAGGTCCTTGATACGGCCGTCGGCATCGGTCTCGCCCTTTGCGATCAGAGTCCAGTTATCGCCTTCGCGGACGTAGAGTACGACGGCGACCCCCGCCGCCGGGCGTCCGGAACCAGTATCCAAAATGTGCGTGGTTACTTGTGAAACGCTCATGCATTTTCTCCTTCGCTGATCACGCCTGAGAGTCGCAGTAAAGCGATCTCCCGCAGCTGGCCGGCCACGATTGCGTCTTCTTCTTCGGCGGTGTGGGTGAGCCGTTCCTGAAGGGAACTCAGGATTTCCTGGGCGCTGCGTCCTGCCGCGCGGATCAGGAAGACCCTGCCGAACTTCGCTTCGTAAGCACGGTTCCCCTCGGCGAGGGCGGCGGCTGTGCCGTCGTCGCTGGGGTCCACTCCGGATTGTTCCGAACGGGACATGGCCGCCTCGGTGGTCTGGGAATTGGGTCGTTCGCCGATCCGGGGGTGGTGGGCGAGCGCGGACTCCACCTCTTCCGGCGTGAACGGCTCGGCGGCTTGACGGGCCCGCCCCAGCAGTTCGTCGACGCTCGTGAAGGGTCGGGCGTCGGCGACGTCCTCAACCCAGCGGCTGATATCTAGGCAAGGGGTCAGGGTCCTGATGGCCTCGTCCCGGTCGACACTGTTGAATACTGCAAGCTCCATGCTTGTCATCCTCGTGCAAATGCTGGCATCCATGGTGTGGGCTATGCGGAACTCCTGCCTTTCAGCAGGAGGAAGCTGGCTTCTCATTGCTTCCGCATCATGGAACTGTTATTTCAGCATACGTAAATAGTTAAGCCGAGCACTTGGGCTGGTGTCAAGAGAGTATCGCGTTCGAGCGCCGCGTTCTCACAGTGAGGTAGAGGCGGTGCGCCGTAATCACCAAGGCAAGCCAAGCTATCCCGAGAATCCACGCGGCCAGGACATCAGTGAGCCAATGGTGCCCCAGGTAGACGCGGCTCAACCCCATGGTTGCGGCGAATGCTGATGCAAGGACGACGGTGATGATTCTGGCCTTGGCCGTTTTGAGGCGAAGAATGATCAAGTAAGCCACGATTCCTGCGATCACGATGGAATTCAGAGAGTGGCCGCTGGGGAACGACGGCGAGTGCTCGTACGGAGGAATGGCATCCGCGAGGTCAGGGCGGGTGCGGCCAAACAGGGGCTTGCCCAGAATCGTCATAAGCAGTGAGCCCAGGCCCGCAGTCAGCATCAGGATGACAGGAGTCCAAGAGCGGCGCTTTGTGGCCAGCGCAATCATGATCCCCACCGCGATGATGGGCATGCCAACCGTGCCGCCAACATTCGTATAAGCAGTGACGGCGAGGTCCAGTGCAGGGGAGCGAACGGTCTTGGCGGCGTCAAGGACAGGGTGGTCAAGGCCAGCGACCCCGTCAGCTTCCGTGACTGACTCGTAGACCTCGCCGAAAGCCACTGCGAGGGATACAGCGATGACAAGTCCGACTGCCAACGTGATGATCAGCGCGGCATAGGGGCCCAGAAATTTGGTGATTCGTTGTGCAGCTCCCGCCAGGACACGGCCAATCCGGGTGTTCCACCTTGTGAGATCCTGTCCCGCAACGAATCGGTCTTGGGTTACCTCGCCGCGGACGCCCTTCTCTGGCTGCTCTTTTCCTTCAGTCGTCACCCTTGTCCCCTCACTGTGGCGGCTGTCCCTCACCGTGGCGGCCTCCGTATTGGTGAGTAACCTTAGCAGTTTGGGCTTGGGGGGTACTGGTGGTTGGTTCTACGACAGCGCCTCGCCAAAAGGGGAACTATCCGCGAGGAAAGATAGGTAGCGCCATGGTTCCCAGATGTTTGAGCGATCCCCTTAACTCGTTACTTCCTTTGACTTGGACAAGGCAGCTGACCGTGTTGCCCGAATTCCGAGTGAGAATCTCAAGCTTTGACTCGTATCGACTAAAGGCATTCGCGGTGTACACCTCGGCGTGAGTCCTGCAGTCCGCTTGTTCTGTCTCAAGGGCTCCATCGGAGTAAACAACTTCGGCGGTATGACTTTGATCGCAGCTCACATCACGCTCGGAGAACCGATCCCAGCACAGTCTTAGGACAGCGTGGTCCCGATCTAGGAGGCCATCACGTATTTTCGTTGTCAGGCCGGATGGCACAGCCACGGTACAGCCAATCGAATCCGCAGACGCTGGAAGGAGGTCGTGACGCAGTGTGTCCGTATGAATGGTGCCTCCAGCGTATTCAACGAGCGCTGAAAGATCGCACGGGCCGTCTGAGGAAATAATCTCCGCGGCGTGCGCCTGGTCGCACGATGCCATGGCAGCTGCGGCATCCAGGCATGCACCCTCTGCCGAACCGGTCTTGGTTTCCGGAGTGCTGCGACCTTCCGCCATAGCACTGCTTTGTGGGGAGTTGATCGGCGACGGTTTGCTGTTTCCCGAGTTCAATTGCGGAACCATAAACTGAAGCACGAATGTGGCTATGGTGGCCAGCGCACCCAAAGAGGCTAGGGTGACACGCGGCCATCGCCTCTTGTTGCCCTTCGGCCTATGGGTCGGTTGGTCTGGAATGTTAACAGCCACAGGGCTAGCGGACAGTGACGTTTGAAATCACGGCCAGCACTGACTTCGAGTCACGGTTTTCGGCGTCCTCGGCGGTGACCTCGATTTTCAGCGCGTTGACCATCTTGGTCGAAACTGAAATTTCCTGGACGGTGTTGAACGGAATCTTCTGAACATCAAGCTGCTTGCCATTGCCCAGTACCCTGATCACAAGCATCTTGTCAGAAGACTTGGAGTCATTGGCTTGGCCAATTTTCATCGTCAAAGTGTTGAAGTTATTTGCAAGTCGCAATTCGAGAGTCTGCTGTTGCCCATAGCTGCCGACCTGTGCAGCGATCCCCGAAACCTCGGACTTATCGGCGACATCGAATCGATTCTCGGTCCAACTGCTGTCCGGTTCGAAAAAGTCGGCCAGCGACAAGATCTTGCCGGCTTTTTCCGTCGTGACGCTCGAAGGAGTATCGGCGTAGCCGGATGGCCCTGATTCTGGGATGCTACGACTGGAAGATGAGGTCTGAGAAGGCCTTGGGTCAGGACTTATCGTCGCGGGTTCGGACGAATTCGTGGCGCTCGGACTCGACGCACTCGAATTGGATTGGCTAGTGCCGGTTGGAGCGGAAGCAGGGGGAGCTGAACATGAAGAGGTCGCAACTGCGGTTGCGAGCAGAAGAGTGGCTTTCAGGCCCAGATTACGTTGTTTCAAAAGATCCCCGATTCTTCTTGCATGCAGCAGGAATTTTGCCTTCCGCCGAATGTGCTTCCTGCCTATCTGTGGCAGTCCCTGAACTAAGGCCATGATGCCATCTGCCAGAGGAAACTTCCGTATTTGCCAGTTATGTCGCGGTGCACATTGGGGTGCTGCTGAAGGTCTTGGCCATTTTCCGGATGCTTCGACAACCAGAACATCGCTGGCTTGGTTCGCTCCCTCCACAACGCTGGGGCAGAATGACGAGAACCAGTTGAAGGAGTACGCCCATGCCCGACATTCTGACGTCAAGGTTCCTGTTCGGTCCCGGTCCGAGCAACTGCTACCCCGAGGCCATGGCCGCGCTGGCCTATCCGGTGCTCGGCCATCTGGATCCGGTCTTTATCGAACGCTTGGACCGTACATGCGAGGGTTTGCGGGCTGTCTGGGGTACTTCGAATGCGCGCACGCTCCCCTTGAGTGCCACAGGTTCAGGCGGCATGGAAGCCGCTTTCGTGAACACAGTGTCCGACGGTGACGTGGCAGTGATCGCTGTCAACGGACTTTTTGGGGCGCGCATGTGTGAGGTTGCCCGGCGGTGCGGGGCAACTGTCGTCCGGGTCGACCACGAGTGGGGCCAGCCGGTGGATGCAGATCGTGTGCTCTCGGCGCACCCTCATCCTAAGGTGATTGCCGCCGTCCATGCTGAAACGTCCGTCGGCGTCCTCTCCGACATCGCTGCGCTGGGGGCAGGAAAGGGCGACGCCTTGCTGATCACCGACGCCGTGACGTCCATCGGCGGACTGGAGCTTTTGGCAGACGGCTGGGGGATCGACGTCGGATATGCCGGGACTCAAAAGTGCCTGGGCGTTCCGCCGGGGCTTTCGCCATTCACCGTGTCCGACCGCGCGTTCGAGCGGCGCGTCAAGGATCCGCGCTCCTGGTACCTGGATATCGGCCTGCTCGGCGGCTACGTCGGGGCTGCCAGCGGCGCCCGCACCTATCACCACACGGCGCCTGTCACCATGATCGCCGGTCTCGAAGCCGCGCTCGACCGCATCCTCGCCGAGGGGCTCGACGTCGTTCAAGCCCGCCATCGCGCTGCCGGCGCTGCCTTGCAGAGCGGCCTGCAGGAGATGGGACTTGAGCTGTTCGCGGCTGAAGGCGCCCGGCTGCCGAGCCTCACCACCGTGAAGGTGCCGGACGGCGTCAACTCGGCCGCCGTCCGCTCTTACCTTCTGGAGACCTTCAGTATGGAGATCGGTTCCGGCGTGGGCGAGTTCACGGATACGGTCTGGCGCATCGGAATGATGGGACCGAACGCGAACAGCGCGTCCGTGACCTTGGTGCTGGGCGCGTTAAAAGAGGCCATAGACAAGGCGTAAGTGAGAGAACGTTCCGGGAAATCGGCGATTATGTGAGAGAACGTCCGTACTTCGGATCCTCTCTCAGATCGTGATCGGTTTGGACCGATGCTCTCGCAGATCGTGGTCGGTTTGGACCGATGCTTTCGCAGATCGTGATCGGTTTCGGCCGATGTTCTCTCACGTCCTGATGGGTTTTGGCGGTTGCGCCGACCATCAATGGTTACAGGTGCCTAGCGTCTTACGATGGACAGAACACCCCACGCCCGCGATCCAGGCGCAGGATGTGAGAGAAGGATCGGTGGAAGTAGGGACGATGTGAGAGAAGGTTAGGTTTCGCGGGTCAGGATCCAGGTGTTGGTGCCGTCTTGGCGCTCGAAGGTCACTGTTGTCACCAAGGCTTCGATGAGAGCAAGACCGCGTCCGGATTCGGCGTCCTCGTCCGGCATGTTGGCCTGCATGTCCTCGGCGAAGGGCTCGCGGGCGTTGTAGGCACTGACGCGGGCTTGAAGGCGGCTGGGCCGGACGCTGATGTCCACACCGATCTCCACGGGCTTCTCGGCCACGGGAAGGGCATGTTGCACGATGTTGGCGGCGGCCTCGATGACGGCGGTGGCGAAGGTCATGCGGTCCATGTCGGGTACGAAGGAGGCAGCGTCCCACAAAGCATCAAGCTCGGCATGGATGGCTTCGATGGCTTCTTCGTTGGACAGGCCGCGGAATCCCCTGCGTGCGATGACCTCAGTCATTTCCAGACGCCTCCTCGGCTGAGGAGTACGCGGTGAGAACACGGTCCATGTTGGTCAGTTCCAGGACCATCCTGACCTGCGGCTGCACGCCCGAGATCCGCAAATCGCCGCCTGCCTGACGAGCCGCTTTGAGACAACCGATGAGTGCTCCGAGGCCTGAGGAATCCATGAAGTCGGTTTCTGCAAGGTTCACCACAACGCGACTGGATCCACCAGCCACAACCTCGGCCACTAGTTCGCGCAGCTTCGGAGCGGCCACCATATTCAACCGGCCGACGCTCTTCACCTCCGCGTAGGAGTCTTTGACCTCGTAGCTAAACTGCATCAGCATTCCTCTCTTCGGAGACTTCAGGAACAAATCCCTTGTACAAAACAGCCTTGACCAGCACGCTCAGGACCACCAGATCGTAAGCTACCCACGCTACGTTCACCAGGGTTCCCAGAGGCTCCGACAGGCCGGAAAGAAGCCGCGCAAGCCCAACAACCAGCGCAATGGCAAGCAACGCGGCAACAGTTATCTGTGGACGAATAAGGCTCCAACTGGGGCCGCCACTCTGCCTGGCTTTGGGGGTGACGGCGAACCCGAGGGGACGGCCGAACCAGACGTTGCGTGCCGCCGTCGTGCAGGCCTTGATCCAGGTGGGGAACAGGGCAAGGCTGTACTGCTGCCCGCGCCAGGTGGGAATCCCGTGTCCGGCGATCACAAACAGCAGCTGGTTTACCACCATGAAGGGGATGAAACGGACGAAGAACTCGAAGCTCAGGCTGCTGACGGGGAGGATGCCGAGCGTCAGGTAGATGATGGGCGCCGCAAAGTACACGACGGCCGCGAAGCCGCTCAGGTAGCTCCACATGGTGGAGAAGTACATGAGCCGCTGGCCCCACGCGAGCCGGCGTTGGACCAACGGGTTCTCGCGCAGGAGGACCTGCATGGTGCCTTGGGCCCAGCGAAGGCGTTGGGTCAGCATGGTCTTGATGTCCTCGGGAGCCAGGCCGTTGGCGAGGACTTCGTGGTGATACACGCTCTTCCAGCCGAGGGCGTGAAGGCGCATCGCCGTAGCCATGTCCTCGGTGACGGAGATGGTGGCCAAGGGCATGATGGGCTGGGCTTCGTCGGTTCGTTCCACGGAGATGGCGTCCAGGACTGCGTGAACGGACTCGAGGGCGCCCAGCGGAGACCAGTCGCGTCCGGACATGCGGTCGACGGCGTCACTTGCCACTGTCGTGACGCCAGACTCGCCGACGTGGGCCAGTTCCATGGCAGCGATTTCTTCGAGGTCGGATTGGAGCGCTGAGAAGTCGGCGGCCACGAGCGTGCGAACGGCGTCGTCCACTTTGCGGCGTACGCGGTACGTGATTTCGCTCAGGGATGCCCCGGCTTCGAGCTCCTGCTGGGCACTTTCGGTGGCGGCTTCCACCTCGTTGAGCATTTGCTCCACCAACGGGTTCTCCGCCTCTGCCGACCGCCGGGCCTTCTTGATAGCGGAACGGGAGGCAGCCAGGGCACGGCGCACACTCTTCTCCGTGGCCTTGACATAGCCCACCAATCCAAGCTGCATGAGGGCTTCCCTGCGCAGGATCGCATTGGAGCCGCAGAAGAACGCCGCGTTCCAGCCGTCCTTGCCCTGCTGGATGGGCCCGTAGAAGAGGGGCGCCTGGCTGCCCAGGGGATCGTCGGCGGGAACGTTGATGAAGTACTGGGGCGTCTGCACCAACGCCACGCGGTCATCGTTGAAGTAGCCCAGCGTCTTGTCCAGGATGTCCGGTTCGGGGATCTGGTCGGCGTCGAGAATCAACAGGTACTCGCCCGACGTGACCATGAGCGCGTTGTTCAGGTTGCCGGCCTTGGCGTGCCGCGGCATGTCCGGCGTCCAGTCGGCGCCGCGGGTTACGTAGCCGATCCCGTTCGACTCGGCGAGCTCGCGCATCTCGGGGCGGTCGCCGTCGTCGAGAATCCAGGTACTGTGCGGCCAGCGTATGCCCTTGGCGGCGAGGGCGGTGGTCATCACCAGGTCCAGCGGCTCGTTGTACGTGGTGATGAAAACGTCCACCGTCGCGGTATCCGGCGCCGCGGGCGGTGGCTTGCGAACCTTCAGGTTCCAGACCGTCAGGCCGAATAGCATCACGTCAATAAGGCTGTACGTCTCGGCAATCACCAGCGGAACAGCGATCCACCACGCTTCCCAATTCAGGGAAGCCAGCCAGCGCCACGCGACGTAATTCACGCCCAGAATGACCGTTAGGACAACACAAAGCCGAGTCCAGAACCGCGTCACGTTCCCCCCTTTTTTGTGGCTAGTACTGGATGGTCTGAGCTACTCCGCTGTTGGTGCCTCCCGGGCCAGCATCACGGCCAACCTCGCGCTGGCGGTGAACCACGACGGCGGTCACGTCATCTTCCGCTGTGTCCGCCGGTGCCAGCTCGAGCAGGGCAGCACAGACCTCGTCCGAGGTGCCCCCGCTCCGCGCTGCCTTCTCTACGTTCCTCACGAAATCTTCCAGGGAATCATGTGCGTCGAGCACACCGTCGCTGACGATCACCAGCGAATCGCCCGGCTCCAGCTGCAGTTCCGCGGCCGGCCATTGCTGCCCGTCCATGATCCCGACAGGTGGCCCGGCGGAAACCAGCCTCCGTGCCGCCCCCTCAGCGGGAACGTGCAGGCCAAGTCCATGACCGGCGTCGATATAGCTGAGCTTGCCCGAAGCACTGTCCAGACGCGCGTGGAACATGGTCACGAAGGACCCCGACTGGTCCAGATCGGCGGTGAGGGTGGCGCTGGCGGACTCGAAAGCATCAGCAATTCCCGGGGTGTCCGCCACCGACCGCATCACGGCGCGGACGGTGGCAGCTATCAAGGCCGCGCCCATGCCCTTGCCCATGGCGTCGGCGAACGTCAGGTGCATGCCATCACTGGTCTGGTACCAGTCGTAGAAGTCCCCACCCACGCTGCGCGATGGGCGGAAGGCTCCAGCGACGTCGTAATCCTTCAGCCGGACAGTTTCCTGCGGGAGGAGGCTCGTCTGCACAACCGCAGCGCGGGCGAGTTCGTCAGTCTGGCGGGTGTCCTCGGCGGGTGCAGCGGGTGTTCGGGCCCGGCGGAAAAGTGCACGGATGCGGGCCTGCAGTTCCTTGGGGCTGAACGGCTTGTTGACGTAATCATCCGCTCCGGTGTCCAAACCGTTGAGCCGGTCAATCTCGTCGGCACGGGCGGTGAGCATCAAGATGTAGGCGTCCGAGAACTCCCGCAGCCGCCGGCAAACTTCCATGCCGTCGATGTCCGGGAGGTTGATATCCAGCGTTACCAGTTCGGCGTTGGTGTTGCGGACGGCCTCGACGCCGGAAAGACCGTCGGGCGCTTCCGTCACCACAAAATCGAGCTGCTCAAGAACCAAAACGAGGAGGCCACGGATATCGGCGTCATCTTCTACGACTACAGCATGGCGAGGGGACGCGGTTGAGACCATGGCTCCATTAACTACTGCCGCGGGCCTTTTGTCACGTTTAGTAAAGAGACGTGTAACGCCCGCTCACAATAGTGGGCGGGCGTTACAAAAATTGTGCAGTTATGTGCGAGAGGAATTCCCTTAAAGCCTCAGGATGTGAGAGAGGATCCGCCGGAAAAGCCGCAGGATGTGAGAGAGGGTTAGACGCCCAACAGCTCTTCCTTCAAAGCCTGGACGTGGCCTTGGGCGCTGACCTGGTACTGGGTGAGCTTGACGGTACCTTCGCCGTCGAGCACAACGGTGGAGCGGACCAGGCCTTCGACGATCTCGCCGTCAACAAGCTTCTCGCCCCAGGCGCCGTAGGCGAGGGCCACGGCGTGGTCCTCATCGGAGAGCAACGGGAAGGTCAGCGCAAATTCACCAGTGAACTTGGCGAGGGCCTCGGGGGCGTCAGGGGAGATCCCGATGACGTCGTAACCGTTGCCCTGCAGGCTTGCGAGGTTGTCGCGGAAATCGCAGGCCTCGGTGGTGCAGCCGGGGGTGGCTGCTTTGGGGTAGAAGTACACAATGACGTTGCGTCCGCGGTAATCGGACAGCGAGACCTTGGTGCCGTCGGCGTCGAGCAGCGCGAAGTCAGGTGCTTGCGTTCCGACGAGGAGTTTCTGGGTCATGGCGATCCTTTGCGTTTCACCGGCTTGCAGCCGGCATTGGTCATTCAAGAAAACGGATTGTCTAAAGACAGAACAGCGAAGTCAGATGCTGTATTCCGCAGGTCCGCGCACTGTGGCATAAGGCCCTGGCACGAACTGATAGCCGCCACCACGAACGGTGGCGACAGTGTGGCGGGCGCTTCCGAGCTTCCGCCGCACCCTTCCAACATAAACGTCAATGGAGCGAAATGCCGCGCCGGGGAGGTCAAATGACTCCAGAAAACGTTGCAATTCTTCACGACTGATGGCCCGCGAGCAGTTCACCACGAGGTAGCGCAGCAGCTTGTATTCCATGCCAGTAAAGGCAACCGGCTCCCCGTCGAGCAGCACTACTTCAGCGGCGAGGTCGATTGCAAGTTGACTACGACGCCCGGCCAACATGACGGGTTCGACGGCGGTGCTGCCGCCGCTTGTGGTCTGGCCCCCGCCAACGGACTTATCACCCTCGCGTATGGAGGTGATTCGTCCGTTGGAGGGGGAATTTCCGTCAGCGAGAGCATCGGCGAGTGACAGGGAAGGGTGGGTACCGGCGTCGGCGGCTTCCTGCGGAGGGCCGCCCCAGGAAGTATCGCCGACACCGGAGTGTTCTGCCCCGATGGCGGGCCAGATGCGGACTTCCGCCTCCGGGGCAAGTTTCATGGCACGGGCCAGCACAAGGCGTGCCGCCCGTTCCCAGACTGCTGGATCCATCTCGTCGCCCTCGGCCGGGTTGACCCAGAGGGCGAGGCCCCGCGCGCTGACTCCGGGGCGCCGGCCCGGAACGCCCCTGAGCGGACGCATGGGCGGGGGCCCGTAGGCACTGACTGCCATGACGGTTGACCTAAACGTTGCCGCGGCGGAGCAGCTTGCCGCCGGGGTTCTGGCCGTCGATCGCGGTGCCGCGCAGGTACGTCTTGCGAACGACGCCGGCCAGCGGACGGCCGTCGTACGGCGTGATCGGGTTCTTGTGCTTGAGCTTGGTGACGTCCACAACGAAGGCCTCGTCCGGCGCGAAGATGGAGAAGTCGGCGTCGTAGCCCAGGGCGAGCTGGCCCTTGGTGTGCAGGCGGGCCAAGGCGGCGGGCTTCTCGGCCATCCAGGAGACGACCTGTTCCAGCGGGATGCCGCGGTGGCGGGCTTCGGTCCAGATCAGGGACAGGCCCAGCTGCAGCGACGAAACGCCGCCCCAGGCTACTGCGAAGTCGCCGTTCTCCAGGTCCTTCAGATCCAGTGTGGAGGGGGAGTGGTCCGAGACGATGCAGTCGATGGTGCCCTCCTGCAGGCCCTTCCACAGGAGCTCGCGGTTGGAGGCCTCGCGGATGGGCGGGCAGCACTTGTAGGCCGTGGCGCCGTCGGGGATCTCTTCGGCCATGAGCGTCAGATAGTGCGGGCACGTCTCAACGGTGAGGTGGACGCCGTCGCGCTTTGCTGAGGCGATCATCGGCAGTGCGTCGGAGGAGGAGAGGTGCAGGATGTGGGCGCGGGCGCCGGTCCAGCGGGCACGTTCGATGACCTCGGCGATGGCCTTGTTCTCAGCGCCGCGCGGGCGGGAGGCGAGGAAGGTTTCGTAGTGGTCGCCCCCGGGGTGCGGGGCGCGGTCGATCGCGTGGGAGTCCTCGGCGTGCACGATCATGAGGGAGTCGAAGGACTTGAGCTCGGCCATGTCCTCTTCCATCTCATCCGCGTCCAAGTGCGGGAACTCGTCCACGCCGGAGTGCAGGAGGAAGCACTTGAAGCCGAAAACGCCTTCGTCGTGCAGCGGGCGGAGGTCCTTCTTGTTGCCCGGGATGGCGCCGCCCCAGAATCCGACGTCCACGAACGCCTGGTCCTTGGCGACAACGCGCTTCTGCTCGAGGCCGTCCACGGTGGTGGTGGGCGGGATGCTGTTCAGCGGCATGTCGATGATGGTGGTCACGCCACCGGCTGCTGCGGCGCGGGTGGCGGAGGCGAAGCCTTCCCACTCGGTGCGGCCGGGCTCGTTGACGTGGACGTGCGTGTCCACCAGACCGGGGATGAGGGTTTCGTCGTCCGCGAGTTCGATGACCTCGTTGCCCGTCAGGCCGTTGCCCAGGGGTTCGATTGCGACGATGATGCCGTCGCGGATGCCAACTTCGCGGGCTGCGAGGCCGGCGGTGGTCAGGATGCGCTGTCCCCGGATAACGAGGTCATAGGCGCCGATTGCTTCAGACATTGAGGTACTCCTTGTTTTCGGTCCGTTCCGCCAGGTACACGCCTATGTGCTTACCTAATTGTTCAAGCAACGGACCTGCTTCAGCGATACATTTTTGGACGTCTTTTTCCAGATCTGTCAGTGCGTGGACCGTATGGAAGCCGGCATCTGTCAGTTGTTCCCGGCTCAGGGTACTCCGGCCGCACACTGCGATCACGGGAACCCCGGCCCTCTGCGCTGCGCGCGAGACGCCCATGGGGGTCTTGCCGAGCAGGCTTTGTTCGTCCAGGCTGCCTTCTCCGGTGATCACCAGATCGGCGCCCTTCAGTCTCTGTTCAAGGTCAGTGAATTCAAGCACGACGTCGATACCCGGCCGCCGCTCAGCCTTCAGTGCCGCTATGGCAATGTAGCCAACGCCGCCGGCCGCACCTGCGCCAGGTGCCTTCGCGGCGTGCTTGGCCTGCTGACCGGTTGTGGCTGCGAGGATGTCGACGAAGTGTTGTATTGCGGCGTCCAGTTCGGCGACGTCGTCCGGCGTCGCGCCCTTCTGCGGACCGAAGATGGCTGGGGCTCCGCTTGTCCCCAGAAGGGGATTGTCGACGTCGGACGCCAAGACGAACTCCGTTGCCTCGATGCGGACGTCGAAGTTGGAGAAGTCGATTGTGTCGATGTCCGCGAGGGCCGCGCCGCCTCCGGGGAGCTTGTTGCCGTTCTTGTCCAAGAAGACGGCGCCGAGGCCCTGCAGGACTCCCGCGCCGGCGTCGGTGTTGGCGCTGCCGCCCACACCCAGGATGATCTTGCGGCAGCCGAGGTCCAACGCGGCGCGGATGAGTTCGCCCGTGCCGATGCTGGTGGCTTTACGTGCCGTTTCAGACGTGGGGCCGTCGGGGAGGAGCGCGAGGCCGGAAGCAGCCGCCATTTCGATGACTGCTTCCTGGTCCCGCACTGCAAAGTCTGCCTGTACCGGTTCGCCCAGCGGGCCGGTGACGGTGGTGGTCCGGCGGGTGAAGCCGGAGCCGATGGCGGCGTCGATGGTTCCTTCGCCGCCGTCGGCTACCGGAATGCGTGTTGCCTCAAAGCCTTTCGAACCGAACCCCGCCAAGAGTCCTGTTGCCAGGTGCTTGGCTACGTCCGGTGCGGACAGCGAGCCCTTGAATTTGTCCGGGGCGATGACAACACGCATTCCGGTGCCTCCTTACTGTTTTCTCTAAGCTTTGGTCAGGATCGCGGTAGGTGCGTCCGCCGCGGACTCTGCCAACTCTTCGAACTCGTTCACGCCGTTGATCTCAACGCCCATGGAGATGTTGGTGATCTTTTCCAGGATCACTTCAACAACCACGGGAACCTTGAACTCGCCCATCAGTGCCTTGGCTTTGTCGAAAGCGGCAGGCAGATCGTTCGGGTCCTCAACGCGGATGGCCTTGCAGCCCAGACCCTCGGCAACCTTGATGTGGTCCACGCCGTAGCCGTTTGTTTCCGGGGAGTTGATGTTCTCGAAGGCCAGGGAAACGTTCTGTTCCATGTTGAAGCCGCGCTGCGACTGACGGATCAGGCCCAGGTAGCTGTTGTTCACCACAACGTGGATGTACGGCAGGTTGAACTGTGCGCCCACGGCCAGTTCCTCGATCATGAACTGGAAGTCGTAGTCACCGGACAGGGCAACAACGGTGGCATCCGGGGTTCCACGAACAACGCCCAAAGCGGCGGGAGCGGTCCAACCCAGCGGGCCGGCCTGGCCTGCGTTGACCCACTTGCGGGCACCGAACACGTGCAGCATCTGTGCGCCGGCGATCTGCGACAAGCCAATGGTGGACACGTACGTGGTGTCGCGGCCGAAGGCCTTGTTCATCTCCTGGTACACGCGCTGCGGCTTGATCGGCACGTTGTCGAAATTGGTCTTGCGGTGCAGGGAACCCTTGCGCTCCTGGCATTCAGCAACCCAACCCGAGTAGTCCGGCAGTTCGTTTGCGGCTTTACGCTCGCGTGCCAGTTCCAACAGTCCGTCCAGCGCCGCACCGGCGTCGGACGCAATGCCCAAGTCGGGGGAGAAAACGCGACCGATCTGCGTCGGCTCAATGTCGATGTGCACGAACTTACGGCCGGCCGTGTAGGTGTCCAGGCCGCCGGTGTGGCGGTTGGCCCAGCGGTTGCCGATGCCGATCACGAAGTCGCTCTGCAGAAACGTCTCGTTGCCGTAGCGGTGCGAGGTCTGCAGGCCAACCATGCCGGCCATCAGCTGGTGGTCGTCCGGGATGGCGCCCCAGCCCATCAGCGTGGGGATAACAGGAACGTTCAGGATCTCGGCCAGCTCAACCAGCTGAGCCGAAGCGCCGGCGTTGATGATGCCGCCACCGGCAACGATCAGCGGGTGCTGGGCCGAGGTCAGCATGTCCAGGGCCTTTTCGAGCTGCTTGCGGGAAGCCTTGGGCTTCTCCACCGGCAGGGGCTCGTAGGCGTCGATGTCGAACTCGATCTCGGCCATCTGAACGTCGATGGGCAGGTCCAGCAGGACCGGGCCCGGACGACCCGAGCGCATCAGCTGGAAAGCCTTCTGGAACGCGCCGGGAACCTGACCCGGCTCCAGGATGGTCATGGCGAACTTGGTCAACGGCTTGGCGATGGACTCAATGTCCACGGCCTGGAAGTCTTCCTTGTGCAGCTTGGCAACCGGTGCCTGGCCGGTGATGCAGAGCATGGGGATCGAATCGGCCTGGGCTGCGTACAGGCCAGTGATCATGTCCGTGCCTGCGGGGCCCGACGTGCCGATGCAGATGCCGATGTTGCCATCAGCTGCGCGGCTGTAACCGTCAGCCATGTGGCTGGCGCCTTCAACGTGACGGGCCAGCGTGTGGCGGATGCCGCCGTGGGCACGCATTGCGGAATAGAAGGGGTTGATCGCTGCGCCTGGCAGGCCGAAAGCCTCGGTGGCGCCTTCCTTTTCCAGGATGGCGACTGCCGCATCAACGGTGCGCATCTTAGCCATGGTGTACTCCTTGTTTTTTGCCCTGACGGGCGAAGTCTGTGGTGTTTTTGGATGTGGTGAGGGAGCCGCCGTCGTTTAAGTACGACGGCGGGTTCCCTGCTGTGTTTTATTGGCGCCTTAGCGCCGGGCTGCTAGTTGCGGCCGCTGAGCTGGAGGACCTGCTTGAAGAGGCCCGAGTGGTCGAGGCCGCCGTCGCCCTGGTTGACGGTTGCGGCGACGAGCTGGGCGACGACTGCGCCGAGCGGGACAGCGACGTTGGCTTCGCGGGCTGCGGAGGTGACGATGCCGAGGTCCTTGTGGTGGAGGGCCAGGCGGAAGCCGGGGTCGAAGTTGCGGTCGAGCATCTTCTGACCCTTCTGGTCCAGGACCTTGGAGCCTGCCAAGCCGCCGCCGAGGACCTTCAGTGCTGCGTCGGTGTCTACGCCGTAGGCCTCAAGGAAGGCGATGGCCTCGCCGAGAACCTGGATGTTGACGGCCACGATCAGCTGGTTTGCAGCCTTGACGGTCTGGCCGGAGCCGGACGGGCCGACGTGGACGATGGTCTTGCCCACTGCGTTGAGGACATCCTGTGCTGCCTCGAAGTCTGCTGCTTCGCCGCCGACCATGATGGACAGGACGGCGTCGATGGCGCCCTGCTCGCCGCCGGATACGGGAGCGTCGAGCGGGCGGATGCCTGCTGCTACTGCGTCGTCGGAGAGGCGCTTGGCGACGTCCGGGCGGATGCTGGATGCGTCGATCCAGAGTGCGCCCTTCTTGGCGTTGGCGAAGACGCCCTCTTTGCCGCTGACTACACCCTCAACATCGGGGGAGTCCGGCACCATGGTGATGACGACGTCGGCGTCCTTGACTGCGTCCGCGATGCTCGTGGCACCCTGGCCGCCCTCGGAGACGAGCTTGTCGATCTTGTCCTGGCTGCGGTTGAAACCGGTGACCGTGTGGCCGGCCTTGACGAGGTTGATGGCCATGGGGAGGCCCATGATTCCGAGTCCGATGACTGCAACGTTGCTCATTGGGGTTCTCTTTCTGGGGAAGTCTGTGTGTGTCTATTGCTCGGGTGTTTTAACCCGGGTGTGCTTACCCAACTAGGTCGCAGTTCGCGTCGTTCTCAGCTCTCAGAACGCCCTGATCTGCTACTTAGTTGGGTGCGCGGTGCTTAGTTGGAGTTGGCGCGCTGGCGGATGGCCCAGCTGAAGGCTGATTCCTGCGGTTCCTTGTACTCGAGGCCGATGTAACCGTCGTAGCCGAGTTCGCGGCTGCGGGCGATCCATTCACCGAGGGGGAGGGTGCCCGTTCCGGGGGCGCCGCGGCCGGGGTTGTCGGCGATCTGGATGTGGCCGAAGTCCTTCGCGTGGTTCTCGATGACGGATTCGACGTCGTCGCCGTTGACAGCCAGGTGGTAGAAGTCGGCGAGGAGCTTGATGTTCTGTGCGCCGGATTCTGCTTTGACGCGGGCGATGACCTTGAGCGCGTCTTCGGCGGTGAGGAGCGGGTACTTGGGTGCGCCGCTGACCGGTTCGAGGAGGACAGTTCCGCCGATACGCGCGACGCCGGCTGCTGCGGTTGCGAGGTTTTCGGCACCAATGGCGTCCTGCTTCTCGGCCGATTCGCCCTCGATGCGGTTGCCGTAAAGGGCATTGAAGGCCTTGCAGCCGAGGCGCTCACCGATGCCGGCGACAACGTCGATGTTGTCCTGGAATTCGGTGGAGCGGGCCGGCCAGGAAACCAGGCCGCGGTCGCCGCCGGGCATGTTGCCGGCGTTGAAGTTCAAGCCCGTGAGCTGAACGCCGGCGTCCTTGATGGCGGTTTCAAACTCGGTTACTTGTGCGTCGCTGGGAACGGAGGTCTCGAAGGGCCACCAGAACTCGACGGCGTCAAAACCGGCTGCCTTCGCGGCGGCGGGGCGCTCGAGCAAGGGCAGCTCCGTCAGGAGGATGGAGCAGTTCACTGTGTACGTCATCGTAGGTCCTTCCGAGGAGGGGCTTTGATCTATCTTCCGGGTTGCTTGGCTGCTGCCTCGCTGCTTGCCTTCAGTTTCCGCTTTGTGGAATTTAGATTCTGCTTTATGAAAAGTCTAGGGAAGGTGAGGGTGCGAGTCAAGGGGGCGGGTAAGGAGGAAGGGGTTTGGGATACCAATGCGCCAGGCTCTCGGCCTCTTGTGAAAAGGTCATATTTTGGAGGGGCGACAGCGCCACACGGGAATCCGCGAACGGAAGATGAGATTCGACTGTGGCTTTCGACGCTCTGGAGCAGAGGCGCTTACTCAGGATCATCTACGAACCCAAGATGCGGCAGCCGCTACAACTGCGGCGCTTTCTACTTATTTCGCGATGCTCGGAAGCACAGAAAGTGTCCATCATTTGTGGTGTTGTCTGCGGCAGTCAAGAGAAGCCACCTGCCGCCGTGTATATCGGAGTACCGGCTCTGCCTTTAACCTCGATTGTGAACGGTCGGCTGCGTGCTTTCGCTCGCCGGGCTTCTGGTGGCAAGGAAGGTGGTGGCACTATTGGCTAATAGGTCGCATGCCCCAAGGTCGCGGCGCGGTCAGAAGGGGGACGTCTTGTCGAAGTTCTGGTTGTCCGCATACACCGGCGACGATAGAGGAGGGAAAATTGAGTCGGCTTGGAAGCGGGAGTTAGCAGACGGTTCGGCATCGGAGAATTTCTTGGACCTGTGTTGTCCACAGGCAGCGGTCGACCAAATAATGGCCTGTTTTGGTTCCTCGGGGCATTTGGTTGATGTACCGGGGGATCTTCGGACAACGGTCAGTCACAGCATCTATTTTGCGGCTGGCCATCCCAGTGGGCTGCGTGAACTGGTCTATCTATTGAAGGATGTGGTATCGATCCCTGCTCCTGTAGGCGTCGATTTTAGCGTTGCCCTCGACTGGTATAAGCACGTGGCGGAGGGTGTGGAGCCTCGGCTGTGGACAGACACTCCAATGGCGCAATGCATTCACTTCACCAAATACGCAACCTACCCCTCCGGAACTACTTCCCGTGCCAAGCGTGCGGAATTGCTGCGTCGACTTTCCCAGTTCATCCAGATTCACCCCCTGTACGCCGCAGCGCCTGTCATTACCTCTCCACCGGGCAGCGCAGCTGACGGACAGAGCTTTGCGGAACGCCTCGCGCAGGATGTCGCCGGGCAGGCCGGCAAGATCTACGTCGGCCAACGAGCTGCGGGTCCGAGACCTCAACAGAAGGGGGGCGTGAATCAAGATTTGTCAGAGGCCTTCGATATAAATGGAACCATGAGAGGTACGGTTATAGTCATAGACGATGTGTATCGAACTGGGGCCAGCATATCGGGAGCGGCCCTGGCGGCGAGACGTGGCGGTGCCTCCTCTGTTCTTGCCTTGGCCGCTGTGCGTACATTGAGGAACTAATGTCCATACAGTCACTGACGATAGCCCTAGCGGCATTTACCGTCCTTGGGTCGCCAGGCCGTATCACGAAAGCCCTCCAAGACGGCGGCCGGTCAGCAATCGTGCAGGCTAGCTCCCATTTGGATGCCGAGCGGCGTGCGGACTTGGAACATACGGCGCGCCGGCTGGCTGAGGACGGCATTCGAGTGGTCATTTTCGGGGACGCGGATTACCCGCGTTCCCTGGTAGCTCATGGCAAACCCATCGCGCCAATACTCTTCTATAAAGGAAACAGTGAGCTCTTTCATAGGCCGAGCATTGGTATGTGCGGCTCCCGCAATGTCACGGAGCTCGGGATGAAAGCAGCGCGGTCCTGCGGAGTAGAAGTTGCGCGCAACTCCATGGTTGTGGTTTCGGGATATGCCAAGGGAGTGGACACAGCCACGCACCTTGCTGCCCTTGACTCCGCCGGTGCAACCGTCATAGTCCTGGCAGAGGGGCTGGATCACTTCAGAATTAAACAGGACTTTAGGAATCATTTCGACTGGAAGCGCACCCTGGTTATCTCGCAGTTCCCTCCATCGCAGCCTTGGAAGGCCTTTTCGGCGATGGCTCGAAACGGCATTATATATGGGCTCGCACGGGCCTTGGTTGTAATCGAGGCCGGGGAGCGAGGAGGAACCTTGGCCGCTGGCGAGGGAGCGATGAAGCTCGGGCGTCCGGTACTTGTCCTCGATTTCGGTGACTCGACACCAGCCGGAAATTCAAAATTGCTGAGTCAGGGAGCACGTCCTGTCCACTCTGTCACAGACCTCAGGTTTGTATTGCGTGAGCTCCCTACCCAACGACCCGAGCCCGTTGCGGAGAAGCTTTTTTAGCTTGGGCTGCAATCGAGGACTCGTCTATGCGGACTCGAACTCAGCCCCAAGAATGTGGGCATTTATCTTGGTTCCACCTGCGCCTCAGAACATAGCGCTGGTCGAGTACCAGCTCCGGGTCTGCGTGCAGTGCAACCCGCGCTTGATCATGGTCGGCAGCAGATTTGGACTAGACGCTGCGGACCCGCTAGTCATTGATCCGGCAATTCTCGGCACGAGACTTTCCCTGGGATCATTTTTCAGGAGTCGTCTGCGCTGCGGTTGCTCGCCTTTGTCGGATTCTTCTGGGATATTTGTGAATTCGGGATCCCAAGAACCGCGGAGCCTCTGGTCGAGGGAATCTAGATGGGTGTGTCGGCAGATTCAGCGACATGGCACATCATGTGGCCACGAAAGAGGGCCCCAGGACTTGGTGGCGTAGCGAACAATTGACAAACAATGGGCACTGTCTGCAACTGTGTTGCGAAGATCTCTACACGGCGATAACCAGAACTTGTTTTTGCCATTTGCGGGCTATCCCCAGGCATCTTCGACGTCGGGGAGGCAGGAGATGAAAACACCGAAGTTCGGCGGTATAGGTCTGGGACTTCGAGAGCCTTGACCAACGGGCACCCTTGGACGAACACGCTGGCGAGACAACCTTTCTGTCTGAGCGGTTAACCCCGTGAGTAGTCGAAAACCGAGATTCGGAGTATGTCCGTGCCCGCGACCGAACCTATTGGTCGTGCCAGCAACTGTCACGGCTCAACGTTTCGGGCCCCTTGCTGCGTTGATGGACCGCGCATGCGCCTCAATATCTGGCCCCGTAAAGAGACGGTGGAATGCCTCGTCGAGCACTCTGGCGCCGTCCAACACCTCCATGGTGGTTAGGTCTGAGTCTTCGTGAGTCCCGGCGTTACCTAGCCACTTAACTGCGAAGAAAAGATCCGCGACCGACGGGCGGCCCGGGTCGGCGCGCCGCCATTCTTCAATTCGTTCGTGAGCCTTTCGAAACTTTCCGGTGCTATGGGTCACGGGGATGCCCTCAGCGGTCAAGAAGCACTCCACCGTGGCGCGGAGAGCGGTTGCGGCTAAGCCGGGATCAGCGAACATTACACGAGACGCGCGCAGAACACCTTCCCGCACTTCACTAGGCGCTGACACAGGGATCGGCATTATCAGCATCGGCGGGTGCAAGTGCGTCACGGTGTAGTAAGGGGAGTAGGAGGGACCCGTGAACTCGAAGTCGTCTTGGTTGGTTTTTTGGGAGTAATCCACGCTGTAGTCCCCCGTGCCATGCACCGCTTGCCGGCACTTCGGATTCTCACACTGCCCGCGGACGACGAACGTGCCGGATATCCACTCCGGATCGAATGCGGGGTGGTCACGGACCTCGGCTGAATCGTGATCTTCATCTTCGACGGGCGATGAAAAGCCGATGTAACCCGTCTGGCACTTCGGACAGGCGGGGCGAGGCCATGGCTGGCCCCCCTCGATAGGCTTGGCGAGTTCAGAAAGCGCGGCATCAACAGGCATATGCGGAGTATATGCCGACAGGCTGACTTTGCCCGAGGTTTCAGAATTGTCTGGATCTGTGTCCTTAAGCCGGTCCTCGTCCGGACCCTACGAGCGATCTAGCTTCGCTTCCCAAAAGGCTCGCCGCTCCGCCTTGGCAGCTCCCGTCAGAACCGCCCGCAAAACTGGCCCGTCAGAGTTCAGAAACGCCAAAGTCCGAGGCAAGCTCATCTGACACACCTGTGTTTTCACCGGTACTCAAAGATCTAACCGCTCAGTGGACTGCTTTAGCGGCCGTTGGCGAAGAGTCTGACGCAACGTACGTCGGCTCAGAATTATTGCTTACCAAGCGCAAATGGCCAGAGCTGGCGAGGCCAGGTATGTAGTCCCTGTTGTTGTGAGCCAAACTGACCGTCTAGCCGTTTCAGGCGGGACGAGCCAACCCGCAAGGCGTTGCCTGGAATGTAGGTGCCACTAACGACGATCCCGCGACCTGGTGGGAAGGCCGGGAGCAAAGGGGACCTTACCCCATCTGCACTTCTCCCCAGACAGCACTAATTATCGGTGCAGCTAGTTTCCGAAAATGACATCGGGGTCGGCTTCGCATAGTAGTGGTATCAAACGGCCTCTCACACCGATTGCCTCATCTAGAGGACCTCAGGATTTACGGCGTGCTTCCTCTGTGCGACACCGATACGAGGCGGTATGGCTGTTGCAAGTGGCCGGCTCGGAAACAAAGTTGCTTCAGCCCGGGGACATATGGCCTGCGACGTTGCGCGTTATTTCACCACAAATGAGGTACGATTGCACGCAACATCGAAAAGGGAGACAGATTGTGGCCGTGACTTCTATAGCTTCACGTTCTTGGGATGACGCGCGGCGCCTTCAGGACTTTGGCCTCAGTACTGAGCTCGTTCACAATGCCTTGGGGCCCGGCCTGAGCCGTGCAGTCAACAGGTCCTCAAAGGCCCTAAGCTCTACGCCGGGTATCGATATCTACAACGATGGCATGGAGCAACTCCACCAGCTTCTGTCGGAAGACGGCTGGTCCCTTGTCTACGTGGATCAGCAGCCACGCCTCCTCCATCCACAGGGGGTGCTTGCAATTACCGTAGCTGCAGGGAAGCACGTCGGGTTCGACAGTGTCCGGCAAAAGCCTAGGACTGGCCGCAAGGGGAAAGCCACCCGCAACTCGCTCGCCAAGCCGAAACAGCAGGACCCAATGCTGTTTGGTGAGCAAGATGTTCAGCAACAACTGGATTTGGAAGCGTCAGCCCGTTCGGCGCCGCTATGGTTTTTGCTTCATGAGCGGACGCCTCGGGGACTTCGTCTTGAGTTGTCGCGCCCAGGCGGGATGACACCGGGTGGCATCGTAAATGGTTGGGGAGATAGGATTGCTATTGCATTCCTAGATTTGGATGGCGACCTGTCCATCTTTAACACACCAGATGACGACGGGAGCATCACAGTCTCCGTCGAGCCGCTCTAAGGTTATCCTGCATGTTCAACCCAACACGGTTAAGGCTAGCTCGCCAACGAAAAGCGCTCACATTAACTAAACTTGCTGAACAGAGTGGCGTATCGCTGCGCTCCCTGACTAATTATGAAAATGGCAAGCTCGCACCAAACGATGAGAACCTGCAGAAACTGGCCAAGGCTTTATTTGTGCCGTCGGCATTCTTTGATCGGGATACATCGGAAGTTATACCCGTAGAGGCTGCGAGCTTCCGTAAGTTGAGCAAAACTACAGCGACGCGGCGCGACGCGGTCTTGGCCAATGCAAGCCTTGCGGTCGAATTTTTCGGCGTTCTAGAATCCAGGTTCAAGCTGCCCACAGCAGACGCGCCGACGTTAGATAAGCTCGCCCCCCAGCAAGCAGCCGAATTGGTACGTCAGAGGTGGTCGCTAGGAGACCGACCCATCGTCAACATGGTTCATCTCTTGGAGTCGAAAGGGGTTCGTGTTGCCGCTCTAAGCCACGACTACACGGATATCGACGCATTCTGTTTCATTCGAGACAGCAAACCCTACGTCTTCCTGAACACCTCTCGGTCTGCGGAACGTCAGCGCTTTGACGCAGCTCACGAGCTTGGTCACCTTGTACTACATAGCGAACAAGATATGGATCCGAGTACCTCCAAAGAGCGTGAATCCGAAGCGAATTCCTTCGCCGCGAGTTTCCTGATGCCTCGCACTGCGGTGTTGTCGCAATCTATGCGGGGCGCAAGTCTGGACCGTATCCTAGCCGCTCGCTCATTTTGGAAAGTCTCTGCGATGGCACTCACTCATCGGTTGCACGAGCTCAGCCTCCTCAGCGACTGGCAGTATCGGAGTCACTGCGTAACCTTATCCGAGCAAGGCTATCGATCCTCGGAGCCTGGCGGAATTACACCAGAGAGCTCTCAACTGCTACGGAAAGTCATGTTTGGCTCTGGCCTCAAAGTAAATGTCCGCGAGGCTGCGTTAGATTTAGATCTAAATCCAGAAGATATTCGAGAGTTTGTTCGAGGACTCATTCCCGTAGCAGCCTAGATCCCTAATGTAATCAGTTAAGGGTCATGTTGTGCACATTTTGCGGGGCCGTTTTTCATGAGGCCAGTTTGGCAGCAGCGCATAGTTATACTGAATCTCAGCCCTTCCGTTCATGTCAGTGCGTTTGATTCAAAGCGAATATTATGCAAAACCGATTTCGGCACAGCTGTCTTAACATCTCCCAGCTCGATCGATGCAACTTAACTGAAAGCCTGAGCCCCGGCCGTGGTTCTGTCGCTCCTCTGAGGCGGGCGGGCAAGCCGACTCGCAACGTTTCAATGTGACCCTTCTGCCGTCAAGAATTTTTACGCCGCTGTTCTATGGGGGCATTCCAAAAAAGAATAGGCGATTTGTTGTTCCATTCATTCGTGAATCTCCGGGCCGCCCGGGTTGGTTCTTCGTGGTCGGGTGCGAAGCAGGTTCCATCTCTTGAATGCTGAAGGGCACGTAGCCCTGTTGTGACGGATGCGCTCTCGCTTCATCTGCCGCCGCACATTTCAATCTGTCAGACTACTGCGTGGTCACGCATTCTGGCATTCGAAGAGTGCCGGGTCAGTACCGAAGCCCGCCTGGAAACGCTACCCATCCTAAACGGGCTTCTGCTGGTTCGCAGGGAAATACAGCCTCGGATGAGCGTCAACGAGTCCTAATGCCAGGGAATCGTAGCCATTAACTCGGCTCACGCCTGCCGAACTAAGGTCGCGGGTCACCAGCTGCGAGCCCCACGACCGAGACTTCATACTTGTCGCCGTCAAATTCTCCGTGGCCAAGAAGTTCCCACATGGCTTCGAAGTGCTCCCAATCCTGCGCTTGAATCTTGAGCCAGGGCTGCCCGTGCTCAGGCTCTCGTCGTTCGCGAACCGTGAAAGTGGAAAGCGACGGGCCGAGAATCGCGCTGCCGAGGTGTTGGAACTCGATGCCCGCGTCCTTCAGGGCTTCATCGCGCATTGCGAACGCTTGCTGGTCCACCTCAGCGTCATCGGCTCCTGCCAGCGGAAAGGCGATTTCCAGTATGAGAGCAGTGGTTTCCGTCGCTGTTGAAAAATCGTCAAAGCCGAGACGCACTGTGAAACCGGTTTCTTCAAGGGCTGATGTCGCAACGGCCACTTCAGAAGACCGCACTTCGATACTTATCTGGACTGTTCTCATTCACAGCACTCTAGGGCATACTTACTGGCGCAGTGAACGCTTGCGGCGGTTGCGTCTGTAACGCGTCTTGGATGGATGCGCCATGGTCGTGGACGTGGTTCGGGATGACCTGGCGCGAGGGCAAATAGACAAGATGAGCCTCTGCTAAGAGCTGAGGAGTCATTGCCGGTCGAGATCATGGACGGCAACATCACTCAGTGGACGCAAAGGATTTCCTGCCCCCAGTGAACCGGTCAGAACGCGATATCTGCACGCATCCTTTAGAGCTTTGAGTGTTTCTCGGATCGAAATCGCTGGCCACTTCCGCTGAGGAATGCTCGCCTCCACACTCGTTTGACCGGCTCCACTGGGGGTGGATTCGAATCTTCGCGACGGGCCGAAACGAAGAAGGCCATGCCGAAAGTACGTGTCGCAGCCATACTGACCTGGATTTACGCTGCGGCGTTCGGGATCCCGGCGATGCTAGTCAGCATCTACCTCCTCCAATATGGGTACCTGCCGACTTCGTGGACCTGATCCCGATGTACGCGGGTCCTTGGGACGGCATCGACGGCTGGCTAGGTAGGGGAGCTCACCTGTCCAATTTGCCATGCCCTTCGCAAACACCGACCTTCGCCCTAGCAAACCGATTGGAGGGAGGGTGGCCCGAGCGTAGAAAATTGAGGCGGAGTCCCTGCGGCTCGGCGGGTATCACTCAACTTCAGAGTGTGACGATCGTTTGGCGAGGCTTGGTCAATCCGGGCGATGAACTTGTTCAGCCACTCGATGGCGGGAGCGACATCAGGTACGACATCAAGGCCCTCGGCGGCCTCCGCGTACAGGGTCAGCCAGTCCGCGCCCTCTACAACTGCGGGAGGCCAGACATGAGCCTTTCGGTAGTCGAAAAGACGAACACAAGTGGCCCGGACCATCGCTAAGTCAAGCTGCTCGCGGGCGCCTAGGAGTTGCAGGTCTACGAGGTCTCGGGCGCGGTCGCTACCGGACACGGTGGACGCGTGTATTTTCTGGGCGATCTGGTGGTCTGCGGGCATTACCGCCACTGGATCTGGTGCGGGGAGGCCCGCAGAGGTGAACATTTCGCTGATGCTGGGCGCCAGAGCGAACTCAGGATCGTCAGCATCACCGATCTCGTTGTGACCGAGTTCGAAGGGCGCTGTGCACCACGGCTTCCCCTCGTAGTCGAGCTTCACATCGAATGGCTTCATCACGTACGACGAGGGAATTCCCTTGGGTTTCGGTGCTTTTCGCTCGGCCAGGCGTCCAGTAAAACCCCCCATCCTTCCCGAAGGCGCTCCTCGAAGTCGGCGCGGAATGTCGGCAGGCCTCCTGCGCGGGCGGCGTCAAGGTCGCGGGTGAACTTGTACTGGAGCCGTATCGCAGCGCCATCGCACTGCCACCTTTCACCGCACCCTCGGGAAGCATTTGTCCGATCACGACCAAAGCCATCGTCGTCCTCCGGCGAAGGGTGAGGTTTTCGTCTACCTCTAAGTTCTTCATTCTCTGGTTAAGAGCGGCGAGGTTACGAGGCGGGGTGTCATAGCTCATGCGGCGAGCTCCTTGCGCACACGGTTCCACTCAGCCGTAGTCAGCAGTCCCTCAGCGCGGGCCTTGACTGCCGCCTCTCGCAGTCGCGTGCTGGGGACCCGGCCCAGACATTCGAGGAGAGCCTCGCTGAGCTGCTGGGCGCGGATCCCGCGGTAGCGTGTTACCTTCGTTCCGCCCCGCGCCTGGGTGACCTTCATATAGGCGGGCATTGCACGGCGGACACGACGACCGGTGCCCACGGTGATCTTCGTAGGATTCACGTCCCCCAGGCCGAGGAAGGCGAGGACGGATTCTCCGCGGAGGTAGGCATCGTCTCCTGCGCGCAAGGTCGCTTCGGCGAACTGATCATCGTCCGTCGGAGGAATGTCGGTCATACGGTAGAGGCCGTATCCGACGTGATCGAGGCCGCCGCGGGCTGTGAGCTTTGGCAATTCCACGGCGGGCACGCCGACGCTCACTGCATCTGCGGTGGTGACATAGCCATGGTTGTCGTAGGCGATCCCACGCAGTACGTCTCGATAGGTTTTTCTCATGTCAAAAATCTACCGCAAACGGTATTGTTTTGCCATCCCACGGCGTGGTTGGAAAGGTCAGAACTATACCGAACGCGGTATTGTTTTGACATCGCACCGCTGGGATCAGTGATCAGCTGCAAAAGCAGTCCATTTACCCGTGCCCGCCCGCCCCCAACCCCGACCCAACAGCCGCAACAAAAGCATCCGTCTCCGCTGATCGCCGGCTCTTCAACCACAGCGCCGAAGTCCGCCAAGCCAGCGGGTCACCCACCAATGGCCGCCACACAATCCCCGGAGGCAAGGGAGTCCACGGCTCCTCATTGAAGTGCACGCCCCGGCCGGCCATGATCAGCCCGTGCGTGAAGTGCTGGTTCCGGGCATGAACGATAGCTGCAGGAAGATACCCAAAATCCCGGCACGTATGGAGGAACGAGTCGTACAACGTAGGGGCCATGTGCCGCGGGAAGATGATCAACGGATTCCCGGGCAGGTCGCCCAGCCGTACAGAATCCAAAGAGGCCAGTGGATGCGAAGCATTCAGCACCACCCCCAGGCCCCGGGAAAACACCGGTCCCGACTCGAAACCTACGCTGCTCAAAGGGTGACGGACCACCGCAACGTCCAGTTCGCCGTCGCGCAGTCGCTCCACTTGCTCAACGGTGGTGAGCTCGTGGAGGTTCAACAGAACATCAGGGGCAAGCGAGCTAAACGAAGAAACCATCGTGGACAGCGCCACGGGATTCGTATCCGGCGGGACCGCCGCTTGGAGGATGCCTGACGCTCCAGGCCGGATCCGCCGCATCGATTCCTGCGCCATGGCCATGTGATCCAAGACACCGCGCGCATGCTCCAGCAACAATGCGCCCGCCTCAGACAGCTCCACGCCAGTGCGCCGCCGATGAAACAGCTCCACCCCGAGTTCTTTCTCCAGGTCCTTGATCCGCTGCGAAAGCGGCGGCTGGGCCATGTGCAGACGCTGCGCTGCCCGGCCGAAATGAAGCTCCTCAGAGAGCACCACAAAGTACTTGAGATGGTGGAAGTCCATGCCGCACCATATCAGTTTGGTATCAGGACGAGTAGATATTGATGTTAGACGTGTCACATCCGCCGGTGATCAGATGGGACTCAAGAAGCCCCCACGAACCAAAGGAAACTCCCCAATGTCCCATGACGTCCTCTTCGAACAAACCGGCCCCACCGCCATCATCACCCTCAACCGCCCGGACAAGCTCAACGCCTGGACCGAAGCCATGCGCAGCGAACTCATCGACTACCTCGAAGGCCTCAAAGGCAACGACGAGGTCCGCACGGTGATCCTCACTGGCAGCGGCCGGGCGTTCTGCGCCGGACAGGACCTGGCCGAGACCGCCTCCATGAACCCTGAGGATCACGAGTCGGCGGAAGCCTGGATCGACGGCTTCGACCGCCTCTACCGCGCCGTCCGCGACCTCGACCAGATCACGATCGCGGCGGTCAACGGAGTCGCCGCCGGCTCCGGGTTCCAGTATTCGCTCCTCGCCGATCTCCGCGTCGGCGACTCCAAAGTCCGCATGGGCCAGCCCGAAGTCCTCTCCGGCATCCCCAGCATCACCGGCATCTGGGCCATGTGGAGCATCCTCGGCAAGTCCAAGACGTCCCAGTTCGTCCTCACCGGCGAACTCGTGGATGCTGCCGAAGCTCAGCGTCTGGGCCTCCTAAACTACTTGTCGGACGACGGCGGCGTGCTGGGCTACGCAAAGGATCTCGCCGCGCGTTTGAGCCTCCTTCCCCCGGGCGCCGTTCGCTTGACCAAGAACCGCCTGCGCAGCTTGGAAGACGACGACCTCAGCGACGCCATGGCAGAAGCCAAGCGTGTCCATCGCGAGGCCTACGGCACCGGGGAACCGCAGCGCGAAATGGCCCGATTCCTTGCCGGCCGCCGCTGAAAGGACGGGATAAAAACCATGACAACTACAGCAACCCAAGACCGCTACACCGAATTGCGGAACAGTCAGCGCTGGGAGGTTCCAGAGCTCTACAACATGGCCGTCGACGTCGCCGACCGTCACCCAAGGGACAAGCGCGCGCTCATCCTGGAGTCCGCCGTCGAGGGCCAACGCGAGGTGAGCTGGGGCGAAATCCAGGACCGTTCCCGGCAGATCGCCGCCATCGTGCAAAAAGCCGGCATCAAGAAGGGCGACCGCGTCGCCGTCCTGCTGCCGCAGCGTTCCGACACCCCGGCGGCGTACCTCGGTGTGCTCCGGACCGGTGCCGTCCTGGTCACGATGTCCTTGCTCTGGGCCGCGGAGCCCATCCGGTTCCGGTTGGAGGACAGCGGCGCGTCAGTGATCATCGCCGAGGAGTCTGCGAAGCACCTGTTCAAGGATTACGAAGGCACGTTCATCGACATCGACAGCCCAGACATCGCGGCCGCCGAAGCAGAATTCCAGGACGTCGAAACCAAAGCCAACGACCCCGCCCTGATCTTCTACACCTCGGGCACCACCGGCCGGGCGAAGGGAATCGTCCACGCCCACCGGACCCTCCTGGGCCACAACGAGTTCGAGTACTGCCACCAGATCGGCGACGGCGATGTTTTCTACGGTGCGGGTGATTGGGCATGGTCGCTGGCCAAGCTCATGGGACCGCTCCGGCTAGGCGCAACACACTTGGTTTTCCGGCCCAACGGCGGCTTCGACCCCGCAGCCCTGCTGGACAGCATGAGTCGCCACGGCGTCACCAGCGCTCTGGTCAACCCGACATTTCTGCGGAAGATGCGCGAGGAAGTGCCCGACGCCGGTACACGCTTCCCGCTGTCCCTGCGGACGGTTTGCTCGTCCAATGAGCCGCTGACGCCGGACCTGATCGCGTGGTTCGAAACGCAGTACCGGGTGACGCTGCTGGATTATTACGGTTCCACGGAGTCCTACCCGCTGTTGGGCAACTACCCAGATGTGCCGGTGAAGCCCGGCTCGATGGGCCGTCCACTTCCTGGATGGGAGGTCCGCCTGCTGGACGAAAACGAGCAGGAAGTCCCCGTCGGTGAGACCGGCGAGATCTGCCTCCGGGCACGCTCCAACCCCCAATTTCCCTTGGGATACTGGAACATGCCGGAGGCGTCCGCCAGCGCATTCGGGGGCGGCTGGTACCACACCAAGGACCAAGCCTACGCAGACGACGACGGCTATTTCTGGTTCCTGGGGAGGACCGACGACGTCATCAAAACGTCCGGCTACCGGGTGGGGCCCTATGAGCTGGAGGCAGTCATTCGCGAACTCGATCCCGTGCGGGACGTGTCCGTCACAGGCGTGCCCGACGAGCTCCGCGGCCAGTCCATCAAGGCCTGGATCGAACTGATGCCCGGTCACTCTGGGGGAGCGGAACTGAGCGAAACCATCGTGGCGCACGTGAAGAAGAACTTCTCCCGCTTCGCTTACCCGCGATTCATTGAATACGTCACCGCGTTGCCGAAGTCGGCCACCGGAAAAGTCCAGCGGGCCCAGCTCCGCGAACTCCCACACGTTGTAGCCTCTCCCCACCTCGAAGGACAACAATCATGAATACGATGACCGAGAAAGTTGCTGAAACTGAGTCTTCCCCCCGGCGCAGCCTGAAACGCGTCGCCGCGGCAGCCGCCGTCGGAAATTTCGTCGAATGGTTCGACTCCGCGGCTTATGCAGTCATGTCCGTCACCATCGCCAAGCTCTTCTTCCCCGATTACTCCACGACGGCGTCACTTCTGGCCGTGTGGGCGATCTTCGCCGGCGGCTTCATCGCGAGGCCGCTCGGGGCGGCTTTCTTTGGACGCTACGGTGACCGGATTGGGCGGAACAAGATGCTCGGCCTGTGCGTGGTGATCATGAGCGCGGCGACGTTCTGCATTGGCATCCTGCCGACGTTTGCGGTGATCGGTGTGTGGGCTCCGATCCTGCTGTTCCTGTTTCGCGCTGTGCAGGGCTTCACAACTGGTGGTGAGTACACGGGGTCGTCGGCGTTCATAGTGGAATACGCCCCGGAAGGTAAGCGCGCGACCTACGCCAGCATAATCCCGGCCACTGTTGGTCTGGCTTCCGTAGCGGGTGCGCTGCTGGGAGCAGCCATCACCGCGACCTTGAGCACCGCCGCCCTTCAAGCTTGGGGCTGGCGCATCCCATTCCTTCTCGCTGCGCCGCTGGGTCTGATCGGTTTGTACATTCGGTCCAGAGTGGACGACACCCCCGTTTTCCGTGGTTTGGAGAAGAAGGGCAACGTGGCTAAGAAGCCGCTGGGTGATGCAATTCGTCTCTGCGCCCGGCAGATCTTCACGCTCTTCGGATACAGCATCACAAACGCCATCGCTTACTACCTGATGAGCAGCTACATGATTGCGTACATGACCTCAAGCCTTCATTACTCCAGTACGGAGTCGATGATCACGAGTGTGATTACGATGCTCGTGTACACGGCGGTCTGCCCTCTGGCGGCGCGTGCCAGTGACCGCTACGGACGCAAACGGATGCTGCTGGTGGCGTGTGTGGGATTCGTCGTCATGACGATTCCGGCCTTCTCGATCATGCCACTGGGACTTGGTTTCGCAATCCTGGGCACGAGCATCTTAGGCGCCTTGGTCGCCGTGATCGGTACGTCCAATGTGCCGGCTTTGGTGGAGATGTTCCCTTCGTCCGTGCGTGCCTCGGGTTCCGCGATTGGGTACACGCTGGCATACGTGCTGTTCGGCGGGACCGCGCCGTTCGTTGCTACCGGGCTCGTAGCGGGCTTCGGGACGCCGCTCGCTCCCGCCTTCTACTTGATGGGTATGGCTTTCGTGTCGGCCGTGGTTGTTGTTCTGTTCTTCCGCGAGACGAAGGATCTGTCGCTTTCGCGGACGACGGTTTTGTAGGTCTTCATGGGCGAAGGCCCCTGCCGCTCAGTTTGCTGACTGACGGTGGGGGCTTTTGCACATACTGCCAAGGCCAACTTCGTGGATTAGGCTTCAGTAATTCTGTGGTGCTCAACAGGCGGGGTTTGCATGGGCGAAACGCTCAGGCTTCTCAGACCCACGAGTTCCCCGCCACGGCACGGAGAACATTTACAAATGCGCCGGCTGCAAGGACGACGAACCCGACCCACCTTGCGTAGTGAAGTTTGTTGCTACCAAGAGACATGACAGTGACAAGGAGCCAAGCCACGGATGCGCTCCAGATTCCAGCAAAAAAGGTGTAGACAGCCCATATGCCAGTGAAACCTGGATTTAGGTTTAAGGCAGCATCGGCGATCGCGACCGGAACGGCCGTTGCCGCGCCGCAAGCCATCATCACAGGGAGTTGCAGCGCCAACCGCAGCCTTCCAGAAATAAATCTGTAGGCCGGAAACCAAATCAGAACTGCGGCAACAAGGGCAACTATCGAACCTTGGAATCCCGCGACAGCAACTGCGGTTAGGACTTCCTGCCCACTCGTGGATGACCCCCGTGAAGCGGAGGAACCGGTGACGACTACTAGTGCACCGAGAAAAGTCCCAATGATCACAGCACCCAAGAAGGACAGCAAGTTGACCTGCTCTTTGCCCGTATCCACCTTAACCATCGCCGTCACTAGGCTCGACTAGTACGAACGGGCGTAGTTGATGGTCTGGGTGCCGCAAAGGCCGACTAGGCAGTGGAAGCCCGTGTTGCCGAGTTGGAACACATTCAACCATTGCTCAGTGCCTGCCGTGGTATTGAACCTCGCCCAACCTTCATGTGCTGGCGCCTGCTGCCTGTTGCCGACCACCTCGACTAGTCCGGAACGATAGAACCGTACGATTACGCTGTAGGAGATTGAGCCCCCGTAGTTGACATCCCAGAGCTTGCAGTGCGGGTTGGAGGCGTCGTGCTTAAATCTGACCTGCGCGTATGAACCAGCGGACTGGCCGTTTTGGAAGAGCATGTTTGAAGTGCTGGCGTATGATGTGGCGACAACTTGATTGTTCTTGTATGTCACGCTTTTTCCAACGTTCTTCGCAAGAACGAGTTTCTCACCGTCAGGATTTTGCCAGTTCACATTTGCCCACATCATTGTCCGGTAATCAGGAGAATCGTATGGTGCGTTTATCGGGGGAGACCGGAACCCGCGGTTGTCGCCTCCAAATGTGTAACGTGAATCGGCATAGTTGCACATAGAAGCATTGACTCTCGCTGGCGGGATGAATGTTTTGTATTGAAAAGCTGTCCCATATGCCTGGTAAGTCATCGGCGTAACTGCTTGGCCATCCTTCGAGAGCGTTCTAAGTGTGAAGGTCTTGCGCGATTCTTCGCCACTGCCGCCGATGTCAACAGGTGTCACCACAGTGAATGTGTAGTCTGTCAATGGTGTCAAGTTGTTAGTGGAAAACTTTCCTCGGCTCACGTACTGGAAGAACTTGCCATTGAGATAGACCTCTGACTTGGTCGCCTCGTTCGGCGTCTCCCATGCAAGGCTAGCGGTAGTCGGAGTTACAGCCCAAGCCGAGACGGGCTTCATAGTCGAGGTGTCAAATTTGAGTTCCGATGCGCTTAGAGTCTCGACTTCAACCTCAGGTGCGTCACTGAGCTGACGGTCGTCGCCCAGTTTGGGTTTCCCGTTGATGCCAGCCATGGAACCTCCGCCTGTAGCTGCCGGACCCATTGGGGGAGCTTTTTGGATGACAATCTTGACGGGCGATTTATGTCTGGTTGCGCCCAGGACTACTCGCTCACCTTCATCGGCGTCATCGGAGACGATATCGATCTTCTTCTTGTTTAGATCGGTGAAATGAGAAGTTTGTTTTAAGTCTAACAAAATTCCCGGCTCTAATTCGTCGGCCGCTGCCGGACCAATCGAAAGCAAACAGCCCCCTGCCGTTATCAATACTACCCAAGTGGAAGTCCACTTTCTGAGCATACTTTGCTTGGAGCTCCTCATTGCTCATCCCCGTTTCGTTGTTGACCAAGGTGGTCTGTGGCTGACAGCTAATGCGGTGTCTGCCGCCGCTAGTAGTCCCGCTGCGGTTAGGGACAAAACCTCATATGTGACTCATCTGCCGAAGAGTACGAGCTTCAGAATGCAACACAATTCCAGTACTAGGTGCCGAATTCGGGAGAAATGAGTGCTGACAACAGCCGTCTAGGTACTTAATGGGCCCGAAATAGGTGTTGCTGAGCGTTCCTCTAGGTATTGGCGGCCCTAATGGAGCACTACCCATGAGGCGCGGCGCTACGCAAATCATCGACTAAGCGCTCGATCCGTCTTGCTGATCCGCCCATCGGTAAGCAGTAGGGTAAGCCGGACCCGCCATCGAATAGCCCGAGTCGGGAGCTAAGGCAGCCGCCTTGCAGCCTTCGTTGTCAGGTGTAGCTTTCGCCTATGCATGGGATTCAGTTGGCAAGTGTTATCCGCGTGCCAACAATGTTGGATGCTAAGTCAAATCGATAGCTAAATTGCCTATGCCTGCCGTAGCCCATCCAGTAGGGTCCTTGGATGGGGAAAACAAGATGGTCCGTCGGGCTCACACTAACTGCGGTGTCAGCTCTCGCCGTGGCGGGCTGCGGGGCGCCAGCAACAGTCCGAAGTGAGTCGACCTCTCCCCCTCCCACAGCAGCCTGCCCCAGCGCCGGCACTGAGCCCATGCCGGACGGGAACTGCGCGTTCTACGACGGTGACGCAGCGATGGCCGCGAACGAGACCTATCGCCAGCGAAGGTCCTTATCCCCGGAGGTGAAGATGCTGCTGGAGGGATACATCGAGCCGGCGCGCGCGGCCCTCACGTCATTGGGCACGCAAGCGAACCCAGCGAAGGTGAGTCAGGCCCTTGAATCTGTAGGTCTGAACAAAAGTGAGATTCAGACAGACGATATCGGCAGCGGCGTCAGATTCGGAGCTGCAGCGCCAAGCGGTGGTTGCGTCCATGGATACGTTTCGCTCGAGGGCGAGGTGGGCATCGCCCTAGGTGGAAGCATTATGGACGGCGGTTGTCTCGAGATGATCGGGCATTGATTCCCACCACCTAGACCACCTTTCCCCACCACCTAGATAGCGCCACGCAGCACCTATCTTTGGGGCTTTCCACCACCTAGTTTCAAATTCCTCCACCATGGCACCCATTCCGGCCCATAGCTTCGTCTCAAGAACGAAGGACTATTGGGGGTTGGGGAATTGACGTTTAGTCAGCAGCAGACCATTGCCGCAGCAGTGGATCAGTGGATTACCGGCATGCCAGGGCGCATCGCAGGCCACGTCATTTTCGTCGAGAATCCCGAGCACATCGACTCCGCGAAGACGCTGGTCACTGAGGGCTCAGTCATCCTTGCTCTCAACGGGGACAAGGACGACGAAGCCATCACAACCGTGTCCGGCTCGTTCGACGCCGCCGGGGAAGAACTCCTGGTAGACGGCACACTCAGCCTGGAAATCCAGGACTACGTGGCCATTCCTTTCGTCAATCTGGTGGGCGTAACAGTGGTCAGGATGACCACGAGCGAGGACTGGCAGGCCTTCTTTGACGATGCTGAAGAAGCCCGGCGTTCGGGACATTTCGTCCGGCAGCTGACTGAAGCGAATGCTGTTCTGTCCGAGCGTGCCTTGCTCGCAGGGATCGAACACAAGGACATTTCACTGGCAAGGCTTCACATCACGTCGGATGGAAGAATACTCAGCGGCCCCTATGGAGCAGAAATTGGCCGGGTCGGCGATGCGATTGAAGACCTTCACACAAGGTCATTGGGCCCCGGATCAGCCATGGCCAACTGCAACGTAGACGTAGAGGCCATCACAGCCAACCCGTGGATTCCGCGCTACCTTGCCGCCTTGGATGCGTGGAAGTTCATTCCCCGTGAAGCCCGCGAGACCACCAGTTTCGTCGGCTTCGGAGCCGGCCTCCTCAACGCAGCATCGGGGATCCCTTCGGCTTCCGCTCCCTTCATCGTCCAACGGGCAGGGGAATACAGGCTGCTGGACACCAAGTCGGGTCGCGTCTTCAAGATTGGGGTTGATGCCGCCACCATCATCGAAGCCGTCTCCAACTTCCGGGATGTGAGCGCTGCTGCCACGGCCATAGCGCCAGCACTCAACGTCTCAGACGCCGTAGCCACAGGATCCGTGACCGCAGTCCTGAATCAATTCGAGCAGCTCGGCATCGAGCTCATCGGCACAAACCGATGACCGCACCCCTAAAACCCCGGACGCAGCTCCCACTCTGGGTCCCGCTGGTAAGCCAACATGATTTCGAGGCAGCAAGCTACACAGCGGTGAGTGCCGGAGGCGTCCACGTCACCTTCGAAGACGGACGACGGCGGCTCTGCGCGAAGAGCGGCCTATGGAACGCGAACCTCGGATACGGCAACGCAAAAATAGCGGAGTCAATAGCCAAAGAACTCGAAACAGCGTCCTACCTCCCGCTCTTCCGGACTGCGCACAGTAAGGCAATCGAGGCCTCAAAGGCCCTCCTTGAATTGCCCCATCATCAATTCGAGCGCGTCCTCTTCTCCACCTCCGGAGGTGCCGCCAACGACGCCGTCATGAAGCTCGCCCGTCACTACTTCGTCCTGGACAAACAACCCGAACGCAAACTCGTCGTCGGGTTAAGCGGGAGCTACCACGGGCTCACGTACGGAAGCCAGGCACTCAGCGGCGACGAGCTCGGCCAAGCCGTCTATGGCGTGGACAGGCGCAACATCCGGCATGTCCGGTTCGACGACGGCGGCGCCGAGCTGGCTCATCTCATGCAACGGGAGGGGCATCGCATCGCGGCGGTCATCGTAGAGCCCGTCCTTGGTTCGGGGGCCGAAGCCGTACCGGTCGCTTTCGTGACCGCACTCCTCAAGCACCGGGAGGAGCATGGGTTCCTTGTTGTGGCTGACGAAGTCGCCACCGGATTCGGCCGTATTAAAGGGTGGTTTGCTTCAGATGAGTGGCGGGAAGCCCCGGACGTCATTGTTACTTCCAAGGGACTGACCAACGGCACCAGCGCATGCGCCGCCCTTCTTATCGGCCAGCGCGTAACCCAGCTCTTTGATAAGAACGAGGCCGTCTTTGTCCACGGCGAAACCCAGGCCGGAACACCAGCAACCTGCGCTGCCATTCTCAGCACGATCTCCGAGATGAGGAGGCTGGATCACACCACCCTGACCCAGCGGGTCTCAGAGGGCGTCAACAAGCTCATTGCCAAACTCCAGGGCGTTCCAGGCGTCGGCGAGTCCTCAGGACGCAGCTGTATGAGGGGCATCCTGCTGCGAGCCAAAAGTGGATCACCCCTTTCTCCGAACGGTGTCCTCGCCATCGTGCGGCGGATCCATCAAGCCGGAGCTATCGTGCAGCCTGGGCCAAGCCGGATCCAACTCCTGCCAGCACTGACCTATACACAGGAGAACTTCGAGGAACTGCACGCCGCCATCGTCCACGGTCTGGCAAAAGCAGAACGCGACGGAGTTTTCGCATGATTGCGGATCGAATGTGGAACACGCGTTGTGTCGTTCTGGATCCGGGGATGGCACCCAAATACATCGGCGGGCTTACCCGCGGTCGGACCGGACTCGTGGTGGACACTGCACTCGCCGGACAGAGGAATGCCCTCTTGGCTGGGGACCTCAAGGGAGTGCCAACGTTCAACCTAAAAGCTGGCCCGGTCACAGTGGAGACCCTGAGGCTCGTGGGCGGTTTCATTCGCAAACACGGACTTCAGAGCGTTGTGGGCCTTGGCGGCGGTTCGGTGATGGACGCTGTAAAGCTGGCCGCATTGTTCACGGCGGACCCTAGTCTCACGATCTTTGTCGAACGTCATGCCAAGCGCTCGGGTCTCGTCGTTCTGCCTCCGGTCGCTTATCCAAATGAGCGTCCCCGAACCGTCCTTCTGCCGTCAACCGTGGGGACCGGTGCTGAAGTCAGCGCTGTAGCGTGCCTGGACACCGCCGTCGGGCGCCGTTTGATCGCCTCACGTCACCTGTCAGGTGATGTGGCAGTGCTCGACGCCGGCAATCTCGCCACTCTGCCGAGGCAGCTGCTTTTCGAAGGGCTGCTTGAGGCGTTCCTCCGGGTGGCCGGCACCATGATGGGCAGCAGCTCCAACATTTTCGACGACGACGGTTACTCACTTTTGGCGCGGATCGTCAGGCTGGGGAACCGAGTGACACGTGAGGACGGGCCCGAGCTGAGACTGAAGGCGGCCCACCTCAGCATGGAGACACACACCGGCTGGGCCCTGATAGCTCGGGACCCCTACGGAGCGAAGCACTGGTATGTCGCCAACGAACTTGCCTATGTCACTGGAGTCCGAAAGATGACCGCCACAGCGTCGGTGATCAGTCCCATCTGGGAGGAGATCGCCAATGGAACCGCAGCCTGGGGTGACCGTAGTCGTCTGCTGAAGCTCTGGTCCGTGATTATGGACGCGGATCCTTCACTGGACCCCAACCCCGCCAAGGGCATCAACCAATTGATGTGGCGGTGGGGCATCGCAGGCCTGGACGCCATTAGCGAGCAGGCGTTGATGAAGACCACCGCCGCCGCTCTCCGGAACTGGGGTGGCGGGCTGCCGATGCTGCGGGGCCTTGATGGCGTGCAGATCCAGTACGTCCTCTCCAAGGCAGCGCTGGAACAACAAATCTTGCCAGGCCCAGTGGGCGAGCTACGAGCGGTAAGGGAAAGGGGGTGAGCACATGAGCAGCACTCTTGCACCCAGGACTTTGGACCTCACCGTCCAGGAACTGGAAAGCATCGACGTCCCTGACGACTGGAGCGAACGCATCCACGGCATCACCGTTGGCCTCGCATTGATCGGGATCGCCGTCAGCATCACCTGACGGGCTCGCGCAGGCCTTCCAACTTGCAACGAAGGGAGGTGAACGCAAATGCAGAAACAGCTCAACATCTCCATCCAGGAGATCGAATCGCTGGACACCCCGGACTTCAACAACTGGTTCATCGGAGTATCCCAGGGAGTTGCCATCGGCATTATCGCCGTCAGCATCACCTAACCCGTCCGGAACGGACAGGCCGAACAACAGCACGAACTACGAGAGAAAGGAGAACGCAATGATCGCAAACTCGAACCTTCAGCTGACCATCGAAGAACTGGAGAACCTCGACACCCCGGACGATACCCCGTGGTACATGCGCGTTGGTGACGTCATCATCATCGCCGGCATCGTCATCGGAATCGCCGCCACCTAGCTGGTGCACGCGGGTGGCGCGACGCTTCGCCGCCGCCCGCGTGGATCCCCGACTCCTACCAACTCCCGGAGAACACGAGCTGATGAATATGCCTCCCGACAAATCTGCCGATGCCATCCTGCGCGTCCTTGGCCATCTGGATCCTCCCGAGGATCTGTACAGCGTTGCAGGGTCTCGCCTTTACGATCAGATCACCGCTGATGACCTCACCGAACTGCCCGAGATCCTGGCTGCGGCCCGTAAAACCGTCGGCCCTATTCTTGAATTAGCTGCGGGATCAGGTCGGATAACCCGGCCGCTCCTTGCGCTGGGACGTCCGCTGACCGCCGTCGACTCCTCGCCGGAAATGCTCGCGATGCTCGCGGAAAGGATTGGCACCAAAGCCTTTAATCCCCGCGAAGTGCCGGTGGAATTGCTCGAGGCGGACATGTCCCGATTTGAGATCGACGGCGGCTTCGGTTGCGTCGTTCTGGGCGCCAGTTCCATCACGCTCCTGGACCCCCAAGACAGGAGGGAGTTGTTCCGCCGCGTCCGTGACTGCTTGACGCCCGACGGACGCTTCCTGTTGACGGTGCTGAACGCCGACACTCACCAGGCATCGGAAGGACACGACGGCGGAACGACAGTTTCGGCGCTGGGCGAGGACGCATTCCTCATCACCGTGGAAAGCCGTGATCCGGTCAACGGGGCCCGGCACGTAACTATGATCCACGTTGGCTTCGATGAAGGCGGTACGTACCGATCCTCCGCGTACTCAAGCGACATCGCGTTCGTCAGTAACAGCCTCATCGAGGAAGAAGTGCTGGCAGAAGGCCTCACCATCCTCGAGCGTCGGCCGGTCCGCATCGCCACGCAGGTGCCCGGCTTGGATGACATCGAGCTCTGGGTGTGTGGCAGATGAGCGTCGATCCCGTCCTTACCCTCGATCCATCGCTGGGCCTGGTGTCCTCGGCGACGGTCTACCTGCCAAACAATGTAGGGCTCTGGCGAACCGTAGCCTCCCTCGCAAATGGGCGATCCGACGCGAAAGGGTTCGCGACCGCCGTCGGAGCTTTTGACGTGAAGAAGCGTTCCTCTATGACGCGGGGCGCAGGCGAGGCCGTAGAGCGTTTCGCGTTAGCGCCCATGGCAGCGGACGCTGAACACCTTCTTGCTGCGAGGGACGCAATCGACAAGCGCATCGATTTTGTTAGCGCGGGCTTGGGACGCGCCTCCGCCCTCGCCTTCGACTTCCCGTGGTACCTGGCAACGGACTTGCTGACAGGCCAGGAATCACACGTACCGGCTCCTGTGGTGGACTACGCCGCTGCTGGATCCACGCATCCGGATCCATGGAACGGGTTCTTTGATCCATCGCCGAATGGCGCAGCGTCCGGTCCGTCAGAACACTTCGCGCGAGCATCCGGCATCGGTGAAGTCATAGAACGGGATGCCTTCCTTTCTGCCTGGCGCCAAAGGGTTCCCCTCCACGAGTTCGTGGCTGGGTCGATGCCGGCAGATGTGCTCCACGCCCCAGGCACACGGGGTTTGCTTCTGCTTCTGGAGGCTGCACGCAAAGCTGACATCGCCCCAACGCTGGCCTTCATCCCACAGGGTAAAAGTCCTTTGCATATTGCGGTCTGCATCATCGCTGGCGACACCGGGCACGGCCACTTCGGTGCTGTTGGACTCAAGGCGGCCGCCGACCCCCTCGCCGCTCTGAAGGGAGCCCTGCAGGAAGGCCTGCAGATTCGCGAACTCTTCTTGTCACGGACGCCATCGGCAGTTCAATTACCCGAGGTGGTAGACGACGAATCCCGCGCGGACTTCTGGACCACCGGGCAAGCCCTGGCTGAATTACTTTTGTGGGTTCGAACCTTCAGGCCTGCCCACTTTCCGCAGGTCAAATCCATTCCGAACGTCGACGCCCTGGTGAAGTTTTTGGCGGGGCGAGACATTCGATCACACTGGGTCAGCCTCACCCACCGCCTCCCAGCGGCAATTCAGGAACTCGGGTGGGTAGCGGGCAAGGCGATTTGTCCCGGTGCTGTTCCGCTGACGATGGATGAAACCAAAGGACTGGTCCAGATGCCGTCCGGTTCGGTCTGTGACCCCTCCGGTATGTCCCTAACACCGCACCCGCTGATATGAGAAAGCTCGCCATGCTCGGATCGTCCAAGACCCCGACACCCGTTCAGTGGCCGGTTCAGTTGGCGCCATCGGCCTCCATTGACCACCCGTTAGTGGACGGCGGCCCCTGGATTGTTGCCATCAACAGTGTTCCAAAATCCCGGGTTTCAGCGGATGTGGCCGCCGTCCTCAGAGCGGTTGATGGTGAGCGAGACCCCGCCCAGGTAGCCAACCTTTTGGGGTTGCCGTGGACGGCGGCCGACGTCATGGGGATCGTTCGGCAGCTGGCGCACACTGGCATCTTCGACGGCGGTGCACCCCCGCCGAGGGACCGGCGCGTTCAGTTCCGGGCTCCCTTGACGGTGCAGTTCACCTTGTTCAATCCGGCGCCGCTCCTGCTGCGGTTTCGCCCTGTGGTCGCTGCCTTTGCGCGGCCAATCGCTGCGCTGCCACTTGCCTTGCTTGTCATTGGCGGCATGCTGGGCGCCCTGACGGCTGGCCCAAGCATTTGGCCGGTCTTGGCGACGCCGCTGCCACTTGAGGTATATCTGTACGTTGCTCTTGCGATGTTTGCCTCCACGTTGCTTCATGAATTCGGCCACGGAATGGCTCTCAGCTACTTTGGCGGCACCCCTCGGCGAATCGGCATCATGCTGTTCTACCTGTCCCCTGCCTTCTTCTGCGACGTAACCGATGGCTGGCGGCTGAGCTCACGAAAACAGCGGGTGGTGATCGCCCTCGCCGGCCCCCTGGTCCATCTTGGCCTAGGGAGCATCGCCCTGGTGGTGCAGACTTTCCTTCCGGCGTCCTCGGTGAAGGATGCGGCTCTGCTCTACGGCATCATTTGTTGGGCTGTCGCCATTTTGAATCTCTTCCCGTTCATCAAGCTGGACGGCTACGTTGCCTTGATGTCGGCTGTCGACATCCCCCACCTTCGCCAGAAATCCCTTAGGGCACTGGCCGACGTCGTGGGCTCTCGGGTTCTAGGAGCGCGGGTCACCTTTCGCGGCAATGGTTTGCTTCCATGGTTTGGATTCGCGAGCTTCATTGCGGGCGTCGGTTTCATGATTATTGGCTTTCAACGCATCGTGCCGATCTTCCTGCAGCTCGGATATATAGGGCACATCGTGGTGCTTGCCATCCTCTGCTTGCTCGTAGTGATGGCTTGCAGGAGTGTGGTTCAGTTCTTCGGCGGAGCTGCGAAGAATGGAAGCCCACTGTGGAGGCGTGTCCTTTTCATGCTCGCAGGCTCTCTTGCTATCGGAGTTCTTCTCGCCGTGATCCCAGTGAATCGGGTGACCGTAGCGGGCTACACCTATTTGAATGGCCAGTTGCTCATCGTGACGCCCGACGGGGCTGACAATCGCGAGCTGGAACCGGGCGATACCGTCACGTTGCAGTCGCAGGGAATGGTCATCCACGAAAACCTGGGCCACGCCACGATTGGGGAGCACCCGCCGTCGTCATCCACTGCACCTGTGGACACCATCGTTCCCTTAGCGCTCGCAGGCACCACCCTGCCCGTGTTGGCCTACGTAGGTCAGGTGGAAGAAGGCACATCCCTCCCCGCTTCCGGGCGGGCAGAAGTAGCGAGCCGACTCCAAACAACTTTGGGGGAGTGGCTCTGGCAAGCCATTTCGCATTCCCCGTTATGGCCCGGACAACCCGAACGGGACGACTCCACGAGAGGGCACTCATGACAATCCACGCCAGCTTCGAGGGATTCACCAAGAGAAGAGGCAAACGATTGACCGTCGACGATCTGACGTTCGACGTGCCTGCCGGGCGGATTGTGGGACTCATCGGACCCAACGGTGCCGGCAAGAGTACGGCACTTGGAGGACTGACAGGTTTGGTGGAGGCGACGTCGGGCCGGGCAACAGTCTTCGGAACCGCCTACCGCTTGCTAAAGAGGCCTGCCGTACACGTTGGAGTGAACTTGGACGGGATGGAAGTAGAGCCTGGATTGACGGGCCGTCGTCATCTTCAGATTTGTCAGTTGGCAGCAGGCATGAGTCGGGAAAACGTTGAGCGGGTCCTGGAAATCGTGGACCTAGCGGCCCACGCCGACAGAAAGGTCCGGGACTACTCGTTGGGCATGAAACAACGCCTGGGGATTGCATCTGCCATCATCGGAAACCCTCGGCTGCTTGTCCTGGACGAGCCCGCGAACGGTCTGGACCCGGAGGGCATCCAGTGGCTGCGCGGCTTTCTGCGCAGGTTCGCCGAGTCCGGCGGGAGTGCCTTGGTCTCAAGCCACCAGCTGATGGAGCTCGAACAAATTGCCCACGACGTCGTCATCCTGAAGCAGCGGACATTGTTCCAAGGGACCCTTGAGGAAGCGAAGGCTCTCGGCGGCGGAAGCCTAGAATCTGCGTATTTCAAGATACTGGAGGGTGCCCAATGATGGGGCATTCGAACACCGACTGGGCAGGTGGACTACGCGCAGAGCTACTCAGGTACTTCAGCGGATACTCCATTCTGGGCATCGTGGCCTTCAGCGCCTTGGTGCCCTGGTTCGTGGCCAACTTCCTGGCCTGGCCGGACAATGCAGATCAGCTTTCCGCGACGGAGAACGTTGAAGCGTTTTGGGCTTTGACCGCCACTATTGCGATCGTGGCTACCTTTGCCGGGAGCTACCTGGTCACCCGTGAGTCGTACTACGGGACGCTCCGACGCAGCGTAGTGATGTCGGGGCTAATACACCTTGTGGCAGCCAAATACGTGGCGGCGCTCGTGGTCGGCCTGATCACTCTGGCCACCGGGATCGTGGCTTGGGGAGCCAGCGCCGCCTTCTCGTTGACACCGGAAGTGCGCGGGGAGCTCCTCAGCCCCGAGTCTTGGCGAGCCCTGCCCGGCGTCGTGGTTGCGTCCGCTGTTGGTTCCCTGTGGGGTTGCTCGCTCGGCTGGATCATTCAGCACTACTACGCGACGACGATCGCCACCATGCTTATTCCGCTGGCCGTCGAACTGCCCATCTTGGCAAACGATCCGGATATAGGGCGTTGGCTGCCGTCCGGTGCGTTGGCAGGCATTGCCTCTCTTCCTTTTGAGGGCCTTCTCCCACCAGGTCCCGCATTGTTGGTCTCGCTGGCGTGGCTCCTCGCAGCGAGTGCCGGCGCGGTTGCTGTGCTCAAGAGAAAGGAGTTCTAAATGGTGTCCGCACTTCTTGCGGATCTTCGCCGCCCATGGCTGTGGAAGGGTTCAGGGATAGCCTCCCTGCTGGTGATCGGGCTCCTGGCTGCGCTCCTGGTGACCGCCAGCCTCGAATCCACCGCGGCACTTCCAGGTCTTGAAGGAGTTCTTCGAGGGGCAGGCTTATCGCTCATGCTCACGAGTGCGGGTGTGATGGGCTCTTGTTCCTTCACCGCGGACTTCCGGGCTGGGTGTCTTACACGCAGGGTTCTGTTGTTTCAAAGGAACCCGGCGTTCATTGCAAGAGCACTGACAACAGCTCTGGCGGCAATCCTGGGCGGCGTGACGGTAGGCATCTGCTTCGGTCTTGCCGGGGGAATAGTCGCTGAAGGATGGCAGCTCAGCCCACAGGTAGTGCTAGCTTTCGCTGGAATGGCAGCGATGGGGTCACTCTGGGGATTCGCCATTGGTTCCCTCCTTCGCAATCACCTTGTGAGCCTCTTCGCGGTTCCCCTCAGTTTGGTTGCGCCGCAGATCCTGTCCCTGGGCAATGCCGAGACGTACCTATTCCCATTCCAAGCTGCCGACTGGGCGAATCAAGCGGCAGTCCACATACCGGCGTCGGAGTCTTTCTTCGGGGCCGTTGCTTGGCTGTTAATCGTCTTGGGGGCAGCCTGCGCCGTGTTCTCCAAGCGTGACTTGGCCTGACAACTACCACTCAATCAAGGAACTCATTGTGAATCGTAAACCGATGGTATGGCTGCTTCTCGCCCTCGTCATGGCCGCCTACGCCACCTACATTTTCCTCTCAAGCGGCAGCGAATCTGTCTGGTCCCTCATTTCCGGAATCATCATCGCAGCAGCTTCGTTGGTGATGGTGTGGAGATTCTGCCGGGAACTCAAGACCAACCGCCAAGAGTGAACAATTCCGACGAATTGTGGCGAAAGCTCTGGACTACGCGTGCTTACAAAGGCTTTGTCACCATCAATCAAGACACGTACTTGGAAGCTGACGGCTCAGTCTCAACGTGGGACGTTATCGCAACCCCGGACTCGGCGGCGGTTCTCGCCTTCACAGAGGGCGGAACCGATGTGGTGCTGTTTGAGCAGTTCCGCGTCGGGCCGGGAAAGACCTTGCTGGAACTGCCCGGGGGATACCTGAATGAGAACGAAACTCCGGTAGATGGCGCCCAACGGGAGTTGGCCGAGGAAACAGGCTATAGATCGTCATCCGTCTACTACGCAGGATCCGAATGGTGGTCCGCCAACTCATCCCGTCGGAAGCATTTAGTCATTGCAGCAGAAGCCCGCCTCGACAGCGACCCATCGTGGGACGCTTCCGAGGCGGGCTTCGTGCGATTACTGCCTAGCGATGAACTGATGGACTTCCTGCTGAGCGGTGAGCTGACAGACGCGGGACTCGCCTGCCGCGGACTCATGAAGTTCGCTGCCAGCACCCAAGAGAGCCAACCGTTGGAGAAATTGCAGCAAACAGTCCGAGGCCTGTTTCCGGGCTAATACATCAATCACGGCCCGCTACTTGGTTTCAAAACCATGGCCGATCCACCTCCACGACGAGTCGGCTCAGCTGCAGCCGTGAGCTTTCCGCCTTCGCCGAACTCAATTGCCGTAGCCGCACCTATTTCGGCTGCCGAGGTGAAAGCATCACCAGCCGGGACCAGATCATGGCCGAACGATTCCAGCGCGGGACCGTAAGCATCAATGAACGCTGGCTCGGAACTTACGGTGGGCCCGTTTCGAGGGGCAGCACGCGGAGCGGCGATAGCCTCGGAGATATCCATCCCCAGGTCAACGCGGTTGAGGATGGTCTGCAACACGGTGGTGATGATGGTGGATCCGCCCGGGGAGCCGAGGGCCAGGAACGGGTTGCCGTCTTGCAGGATGATGGTGGGCGACATCGAAGAACGGGGACGCTTGCCTGGCTGGATCCTGTTGGGATCAGTCGCCTTATATTCGGCGCTGAAGTCAGTCAACTCATTGTTCAACAGGAAGCCGCGGCCTGGGACGACGATCCCGGATCCACCCGTCTGCTCAATGGTCAAGGTGTACTCCACCACGTTTCCCCACTTGTCGGCGACCGTCAGGTTGGTGGTGGAAATGTTCTCGGTGTCCGTCTCGTCGGCGAGCGATGCGGCCCCGGCCGGGCACGCGCCGTCGTACGTTGTTATGTCACCTGGGGCGACCGGCTTGGTAGCCGCCACGGTGGGATCAATCTCGCAAGCGCGTTCCTTGCCGAAAACCTCATCGGTGAGGACATCGGTGGGAACGTCAACGAATTTCGGGTCACCCACATACGCGCCACGGTCGGCGAATGCCAACGAGCTGGCCTCGAAGTAGTGGTGCAGTGCGTCCACCGGCTGCATGTCCTTCAGATCGAAGTTTTCAAGAATGTTCAGCGACTCGCCAACCGTGGTGCCGCCGCTACTGGATGGCGCCATTCCGTAGACGTCGTAACCGCGGTAGTTCACGTGTGTCGGTTCCTGGTCAACTGCTTCGTACGCAGCCAAATCGTCAGTGGTCATGAACCCGGTTGGAACGGGCAGATCAGTTTCGCCCGATTTCGGCGGTGCCTTTACTGCGGACACGATCTCTTCTGCGAGCGGGCCCGTGTAGAAAGCGCTGGTGCCTTGCTTCGCCAGCAGCCGGTACGTCTCGGCAAGCTCGGGGTTCTTGAAGATACTCCCGACGGCGGGAGCGTCACCACCGGGAAGGAAAAGGTCCTGGGTGGAGGTGAACGTGTTGAAACGGAACTTGTTGTCCAGAGTCTGGTTTCGGAACGTCTCGTCCACCACGAAGCCGCGGTTGGCTACCTTGATTGCCGGCTTGAGTGCCTCGCCCAGGCTTACTGAGCCCCATCGTTCAAGGGCACGCTCCCAGGTGGCCGGCGTGCCGGGGACGCCGACGGAGACGCCGCTGGTTGGCAGTTCGGGCCTCTTGGTCGTAAAGAGATAGGGCTTGCCGGTGGCGGGATCGATGAACGCATCGTTCGGCATGGTTGCCGGCGCTGTTTCGCGGCCATCGATGGTGCTGACTTTCTTGGTCTTGGCGTCGTAGAACACGAAGTAGCCGCCGCCTCCAATGCCGGCGCTATACGGTTCTGTGACACCCAGAGTGGCAGCGGCGGCGACAGCTGCGTCGGCCGCGTTACCACCTTTGCGGAGTACTTCGATGGCGGCTGCTGAAGCTTCCGGATCGACTGTGCTCACGGCGCCGCCGTACCCGGTGGCAGTAGGGTTTTTGTCGGTTTCGCGAGGGTCGGCGAATGCAGGATTCGCCACCGCTCCGCTTGTCACGCTCAGGGCCAGGGCTGCGGTGACCGCAGCCAATTGGCGTCTCACATGTGTCATGGTTCTCCCAGATTTTTCCCAGACGATGATGTGGTTGGACGGTCCGGCCACCCTACTTCGGGACATTGGGGAGATTCAACGGGTTGTTTTCGCCGCCAAAAGCTGGCATGGGGCTCAGCCTCTGAACGGCTCAGTTTGTCAGGCGCGGGACGATTTGCGAACGATAAGCTCGAAGTCAAAGAGTTCGTTGACGATTGTCTTGTCCCCGTCGGCGTCGTCGTTCCCGTCGACCAGGATCTCAACGGCGCGGTTTGCTATGGACTGCGTTGGCTGCCGAATGGAGGATAGAGGAGGCACGGAGAATTCGGAGGCGGCAGTCCCATCGACGCCGATCACGGCAAGTTCGTTCGGAACATTGAGACCAAGTGTGTAGGCAGCGAACAAAACACCGTGGGCTTGTTCATCCGTTGTCGCGTAAATGGACCGTGGGGCATCGGAAGTTCTGAGCCACTCCAAGGCAACCTCGGCCGCTCCAGCCCTGGAGATCGGTGACGCCCGTCGGGAAACAGTCACTGATGTGCCGGAAACGGCTCGCTCGAAACCAGAGGCATGCTGCCTGGTGCCCACGGAGTCGACTGGCCCGTTCAGCAGACCGATGCTCTGGTAGCCCTCTTCAAGCAAATGACGCGTGGCCACATAGGCGGCTTGCTCGTAGTCGATGGTCAGGGATGATGCATGTTGTCCAGCCGACAGTGGGTGGAGTGCAACAACAGGTAGACCCGCAGCGTTTATCGGTTTTAGATCAGGCTCGTCCAGTAGCGAAACAAGGATGATGGAGTCCACCTTCCTTTCGATGAACGACTCCATGAGACGGTGTTCCTGCTCCTCCACCGTTGCGGAATCCCCAATCAACAGCAGGTGGCCGCGGTCTGCGGCAGCAACTTCTACTGCCCTCGCCAGTTCGGCAAAGAATGGGTTGGCGATGTCCGGGACGATGAGGCCAATGGACCTGGTCTTGCCTGCGCTCAATGCACGGGCCAAAGCGTTTGGCTTGTAGTCCAGTTCCTTGGCAGCCTTGAGCACGCGTTCACGGGCGGTCGCGGAAACTGCGCGGGGGCCGTTGTTGAACACGTAACTGACAACAGCGTTTGACGTTCCTGCCAGTTTTGCCACGTCTCTGGCTGTCGGCATGGGCTTCTCCTGATGTGCTAACGGTCTAACCGGGTAGATCTGTTGATCATAACTGCTGGGGCCGATGATTCAATACTTCGGAAATCTCTTGTCAAAGCCATTTCCTCCGCGTAGTCTAACCGGTTAGATGCTCGTTTCGCATCCGACTCAATCTCCAGAAAGGCTTCCCGTGAAGCACAATCTCCTTGCAGCCACGTCGCTGCTTGCGGCCGGAGCAATCTTCCTGTCCGGCTGCTCCACGAGCTCCCAGAACTCGCCTTCTGCACTAGGAAGTGAAGGCTCCGGAACTGGCACAGTAAATCTTCTTGGTCCTGAAGATCCGGCCACTTTCGCCCCGGTCATTGCCGCTTTCCACGCTAAGAATCCGGACATTTCCATCAAGTATTCGCAGGTGCCGTTCGATCAACTCAACCCAACGCTCCAGCAGCGGCTTGGAGCCAAGGACGACACAATAGATGTCTATACAGTCGATCAGCCGAGGCTGTCTCAGTTGGCTGCTCAAGGTTTCCTTGAGGACCTGAGCAGCCTGAAGGAGCCAGCCAAAGCCGCCGCTCCGGACGCACAGTTCAGTGTGAACCTTTACGATGACAAGCTTTGGGCGCTGCCCATCTGGAACTCCACCCAAATGCTGTTCTTCAACAAGAAGGCGCTGGACTCCGCAGGCGTAAAGCACCCGTCGGTTGATCCCTCCCAGCGAATGACGTGGGAACAGATCGCCACGGATGCCAAGAAGGTCCAGGCGGCGGGAACGCAGTACGGCCTGCTCCTTGAACAAGTCGAGGCTTACTACCAACTGCAGCCCCTGGCGGAGTCCGCCGGCGGAGGTTCAGGCATCACTGGTGACAAGATGCTGACCACGGACATCGACAACGCGGGCTGGAAAAAGGCCATGCAGTGGTATTCGGATACGTTCGCATCGGGACTCTCTCCCCGCGGCGTTGGCGGTTTCCAGACCAGCCCGGTCTTCACCTCAGGTAACGTGGCGTACTTCGTTGGCGGTCCTTGGGACGTTGGCGGATTCGCCAAGACGGACATCGATTGGGGCGTGGCACCCATGCCGTACTTCGACGGCGGAAGCCAGGTAACGCCAACAGGCTCGTGGTCATGGGGCATCAATCCAGCATCCAAGAACAAGGCGGCCGCAAAGAAGTTCCTGGAGTTTGCATCCCTGGACCCGGCAGGAAACCTGGCCACCACCGAAGCGACCACCATCATCCCGGCCAACAGTGCTGCAACGGCCCAGTATCTGCCCAAGCTTGAAGCGTTGGGCGGTGACCACAGCAAGGGGCTGGCTAAGTTGATCGAACACGAAAACACTCAGACGGCAAAACCGCGCCCGGTCAGCGTTGGCTATATCCAGTTCGAAGAAATCATGGGCAAGGCCTTCGCTGATATCCGAAACGGGACTCCAGTCAACGAGCGACTGAAGCAGGCATCCCAGCAGATCACCGACGCTTGGAAGCGGCTCTAGCCATGTCCCCCTCGCAAACAACCAATCGTCCACCTGCAACGCAGCATCGAACCGTGGCGGTGCCTCCGGTTCGTCGCAGGAGGCGTGCATCGTTGGTGGCAGTGGCGGCGGCGTTCCTGGCTCCCGCTTTGATCAGCCTGATAGTGCTTCGTCTTGCACCCGCGGCTGTGGCCCTGTGGGAGAGCCTGTTCCGTGAAAGCTTCCTGCGTGGTGGAACAGTGTTTGTGGGCTTTGAAAACTACGGGGACCTCTTTGGCAATGCAGACTTCAACAACGCCCTGCTGGTGACGCTGGTCTTTTCGGCAATCGTGAACCCTCTCCAGATTGCTGTGTCGTTCCTGCTTGCTGTTCTCTATACCCGGAAGGCTGCCGGCGCAAAGGTTTGGCGCTCCCTTGTGGTCCTTCCGATAGCAGTCCCGCCTGCAGTTTCGGCGGTGGTGTGGAGCGTCATCTACCGGCCCGACGGCCTGGGTAATTCATTCCTTGACCTTCTGGGACTTCCGGCGCAGCCGTTCCTGACCTCGCCGCAGCAGTCGCTCGCTTCCATTATGGTGCTCCTGAGCTGGATCGGCGTCGGCTATTGGATGCTGTTCCTGATCGCCGGTATCAACGATGTTCCCAACGAGCTCTATGAGGCCGCATCCATCGATGGAGCCTCGGCCTGGCGAAAGCTCTGGTCCGTCACGTTCCCCTTGGTCCGTCGACCTCTTGCCTTCGTCCTGGTTGCCGACACCGTTTCCAATTTCCTGATCTTCGCGCCCGTCCAAATACTCACCAAAGGCGGTCCGTCAGGTTCAAGCAACCTGCTCATGTATGACATCTACACCCGGGCTTACACCCTCGGGGACCTAAGTAAAGCCCAAGCGGAAGTGATCATTCTCGTGATACTGACCCTCGCCGTCGTCGCCTTGCAATTCCGGCTGCTTCGAAGCTCTGATGCGGCATGAGTACGGTCGCCGCGGCCAAAGCATCAGGGCGCCGGAGCCTTGGCTACATCGCGCTGAGCGTCCTGGGCGCCTGTGTTGGACTGTTGTTCCTGATCCCGCTCTGGTGGACGTTCGTTAATTCGCTGCGACCCGGTGGCGATACCTTCCGGTACCTGAACCCGTTGCAATGGGAAACGTTCTTCACCATGACTCCGAGCCTGGACAACTATGCCGAGCTGCTGCGGAGCAACCTGGGGCTGGCCATGCTGAACTCCATATTCGTCAGCGCGGCCACCGTCGTGATCGGGCTCGTGATTTGTTCCATGGCAGCTTTCGCCCTGGCCGCCATCCCGTTTCGTGGAAGCGGCGCCGTCTTCGTGGTAGTGGTGGTGAGCTTCCTGATCCCGTTCGACGCCATCGCCATCCCCTTGGCGGACCTCTTCCGTGACTGGAACCTGCAGAATACATATGCCGGGCTGATCCTTCCCGGTTTGGGAAACGGCATGGCTATATTCCTTCTACGCACGTTCTTCCTGGCCATTCCCAAGGACCTGGTGGAAGCAGGCCGCTTGGACGGTTTGGGCTGGTGGGGCATCTTCCGGCGGATCTATCTGCCGCTGTCCGTTCCGTCCCTCATTGGCGCTGGACTGACGCTCTTCCTGTTCCAATGGCAGTCCTACGTTTGGCCGTTGCTCAATGGCACGGACGAGCAGCACATCCTGGGTCCTATCGCACTGTCCAATCTCCAAGGTCAGTTCAACGTGGACTACGGCGTGATGTTCGCTGGGTCGATAGTCCTTACGGTGATTCCGCTCGCCATCATCATTGGGTTCCAGCGCTACTTCATCCAGTCCGTGACCACCACCGGTCTCAAGTAACTCCCCATCAATCACCTCGGCACGGCACACCCCTGTCCGAAGCAAACTACAGAAGGAACAACCATGGGTGCTCAGCACCGCATCATCCTTGACACCGACATTGGATCCGACGTCGACGACGCACTGGCTTTGGCCCTGATCTTTGGCTCACCCGAGGCTGAACTCCTTGGCGTCACCACGGTGTACGGGGACACTCTGCTGCGGGCGCGCCTCGCAAAGCGGTTCGGCAAACTGTCGGGCCGTGACATGGCCGTGTATCAGGGAATTGCCAGCCCGAAGTCAGGCCGTGAAGTGTGGTGGCCCGGCCACGAGGGTTCCTTGCATGACGGACTCCCGCAGGAAACCATCGAGTCCGAGGACGCCGTGGCGTATTTGGTGCGGGAAGTCGCCAACAATCCGGGACAGATCGACCTCATAGCGATTGGACCCCTGACGAACATCGCAGCGGCCCTTGAAACTGATCCAACGTTCGAGCGCAATGTTCGGCATTTGTGGATCATGGGCGGAGCGTTCGGCACGGGCCAAACCGAGCACAATTTCCGCAGTGATGACCAAGCAGCGCGGACCGTTTTCGCTTCCGCCCTCAACATCACCGTCACCGGCCTTGAAGTAACGCGCCAAGTGGAGATGCGCCGGGACCAGCTCGAACTGATCGCTGCGGCCGGCCCGCTAGGGGAAGCGCTCGACGCCGATATCCGGCAATGGTGGGCGTTCTGGAACGAGGAATGGAATGTTCCCCACGACCCCATCACGGTCCTGACGCTGCTTCGCCCCGAGCTTTTCGAAGTGTCCGGACCCGGTACGGTCTCGATCACGTGCGACGGCGACTCGGCGGGCTTGAGCACGTTCACCCCGGATTCCGAGGGCCGGGTTCGCCGCGTCACCACCATCGACGCCGAAGCAGTCGCGAACGAAATCAGCACCAGGATCGTCAAGGCGGGCAGGCTGCTGCTCGAAATCGAAACTCCCTGAGCCTGACCATGCCGTCGCTGCTGGGCGAAGCGCGTGCTTCGTTCAGCAGTTACGGGGATCGGCCGGTAGGCGAGGGTAGAGTGCTGTCATCACGATCAGCCCGCTCGCCTCACGGCTCGGGCTGATTTTCTTCAGAAGGCCGCAACGTGTGGTTTTTCTATTCGATGGAGAGTAATCTCTCGCCCGATGCCCCTTTTCGCTGGCATCGGCCAGGCGGTCTCGGGGAACGGCCGCTGTTAGGGACTTGTCCCGTGAGCGCAGGCACTTGGTCTCCTTCCACAACCCATGGATGGTGCCGCGGAATACACTCGCTCCGCTCGAAATTGAGGAACCCCATGAAAATCAAAAACGCGCTCAGGCTTGCGCCGGTTGCAGTTCTGGTCGCTGCCATGCTTTACCCCACGGTGCCGGCGGCAGCCGCCTTGCAGTTACCCATATCCCTTCCAGCAGGGGAGGGTTGTTCGTTTGCGCTGCTGCTTGAAGGATCTGGCGGCATCATCCACACAAGAGAATTCAAGGACGAAGATGGCAACGTGGTGCGTCTCCTCGAAGCCGGCAAGGGCGTCCTCCTGACTTACACCAACCTGGATACCGGGAAGTCTGTCACGATCCGGACTGACGGTTCGGTAGCCAGCACGCGGCTCAATGCCGATGGGACGCTCACGGTCACGGCAACTGGCCACAACGGGCTGATTTTGTTTCCGACGGACATTCCTGCGGGGCCTACGACTACGCATTACATCGGAAAATTGGTCTACGACATCGATCCTGTTACAGGCGTTTTCACTCTTGTGAGTAGTTCAGGCCAACAGCGGGACATCTGCGGAGAACTGGCGTAGCGGCGGAATGGCTGGCCCGGTTTCCGGGCCAGCTGCGGCGCACGCGGGCCTCTAAGCGCCAACAGCCTCCCGCACACTTTCGCCAATCTCCCTGCCGATCTGTTGAAGCAACTCCGCTGAAAGCAAAGGGTCTTTCGAGGAGTCCAGCGATGTGTAGTCAGTCAGCGCATACACCCGGGACAGAGACATCTCGGCCCAGCGCTCTTGGGGTAGCAGCGAGCGGCCGGCGATGGCGATGATGGGCCGGGTGCCGGAACGGCGGGCGACGGCGGCTGGCAGCTTCCCGGCGAGGGTCTGCTCGTCGATGCTGCCCTCGCCGGTGATCACAAGATCGCAGTTCTCCTTGCGGCCATCGAAGTCCAAGAGGTCCAGGAAGTAGTCGGCGCCTGACACTTGCTTCGCACCCAAAGCCAAGCAGGCGAAGCCGATCCCGCCGGCGCTGCCTGCGCCTGGCGATTCAGCTAGCCCGGCGTCAGCAAACCCGGACCCGGCGAGCACCGAGACGAAGTGCGTCAGACCGGCGTCGAGCGTTGAAACATCGGCGGGGGAGCAGCCCTTCTGGGGCCCGAAAACCGCGGGTGCACCGTCGGTACCGCACAGCGGGTTGTGGACGTCGCTCGCGAGGATGAGTTCCACATTCGCCAGCTCCGGCACCAACGAGCCGGACACCGAATGCACCAGCGAGAGCGAGCGCCCGTTACCTGGCAGCGCGAGACCGGACACATCCAGGAACCGGAGGCCCAACGCGGCGAGCATCCCCATTCCACCATCGGTGCTGGAACTGCCGCCGAGCGCCAGCACCAAACGCACCGGCCGGAGGCCCAAAGCAAACAGCACAGCTTCGCCGAAACCGCGGCTTGAGGACTCCATCGGCGCCAAGTCACCTTGAGGCAGGACGGCCAATCCGCACGTGTTCGCGACCTCCACAACTGCCGTGGCGCCGTCGAACGCTATGTCTGCTTGGACGGGATGGCCCGTGGGACCGGTGACGGTGCAGTTGTAGCGGCCGAAGCCGGAGGCGACGGCGGCATCGACGCTGCCGTCACCTCCGTCCGCGAGTGGAAGGAGTTCGCAGCCAAGCGCCCCGACCGGACTGGCGGCACGGAGTCCGGCAGCCAGGGCTTCCGCAACCTCGCTGGCGGTGAGACTGCCTTTGAACTTGTCGGGGGCGATGAGCACCGTCTTCGGGGCGATGGAGTTGTTCATGTCAGAGGGATTTCGAGTAGGCGGGGCGACGGTCGGCGGAGGCAGCGGGTCCAGAAGGCACGACGGCGGCTGAGTGCTTGCCTGCCTCGGCCGGCTCTGTCTCCTCCTCCTCCACAGGGATCGCCGGAGTGTCATCCACGGGCATCGGTTCCACGGTCTCGCCGGCAAAGACGCGGCGGACTCGGTCGGTGTCCAGTGTGCGGTCCCAGCGGGCGATGACCAGAGTGGCCACGGCGTTGCCGGTGAAGTTCACGAGGGCGCGGCACTCTGACATGAACTTGTCGATGCCGAAGATCAGCATGATTCCGGCCGCGGGGATGGTGCCGAGCGTAGTGAGCGTGGCAGTGAGGGCAATGAAACCGCCACCGGCAACGCCTGCTGCACCCTTTGACGTCAGGAGCATCACCGCGAGGAGGCCGAGCTGCTGGCCAATGGTCAGCTCCGTGTTGGTTGCCTGTGCGATGTACAGGGCAGCGAGCGAAAGGTAGATGGCGGCGCCGTCCAGGTTGAAGCTGTAACCGGTAGGCACCACCAGGCCTACGGTCTCCTTTTTCACGCCGGCATGTTCCAGCTTGCGCATCAGGCCAGGCAGCGCAGGCTCAGCCGTGGAGGTGCCCAGAATGAGCATGTACTCCTCTTTAAGGTGCCGGATCATGGTAAAGATGTTCAGCCGCAGCATGGCCATGATGGAGCCGAGCACCACAATCACGAACAGGATGGAGGTGCCGTAGAAGAGGGCAATCAATCCGCCCATGCTGGTCAGCGACGAAACACCGTACTTGCCAACAGCGAAGGCCATGGCACCGAAAGCACCCAGCGGAGCGGCCTTCATGATGAAGCCCAGGATCTTGAACATCACGCCGGTCAGCCGCTGGACGCCGTCCAGCACCGGTGCGCCAACTTTGCCTATCGCGTTCAGGGCGATGCCGAACACCACAGCAATGAAGATGATCTGCAGGATGTCGCCCTCAACGAACGGGCCCGCGATGCTGTTGGGAATGATGTGGGTTATGAACTGCCACCACTCCTGGTGCTGCCCGGCGTCGATCAACTTCGCAGCGGACTCGGAGGTCTTGATTGTGCTGGCATCAGCGTTGACCCCGTCCCCAAGCCTGAAGACATTGATGGCCACCAAGCCGAACACCATGGCGCAGATGGTGCCGATCTGGAAGTAGGTGAGGGCCTTCAGGCCAGTCATTCCCACCTTCTTGAGATCGGCCACGCTGGCGATACCACCCACGATGGTTAGGAACACGATGGGGCCGATGAGCATCTTCATTGCGTTCACGAACGTGGTGCCGATGGGTTCCATGGCGATGCCCGCGGTCGGAGCGAGCCAGCCGAGGAGGATGCCGACCACAATCGCGGTGAGCACCCAGAAGTACAACTGCCGATACCAGCGGGTCTTGCCTGGCATGTTCTTATCTGCTGGCGATGCGCCGGCGGTGATGTGTTCCATGATTCCTACCTCGTTGTGGAATGTCTCTGGAGAAGCTGAAGGGGAGGTTCGACGGCGGCCGGCTGACCGCCGTCGAACGTTTAGTCTGTTGGGTTAGACTGCCGCGAGAGTGTGGGTGAGGGCAGAGATGATGGCCTCGGTGACGTCGTCCGTGGTGGCCTCGCCGCCAACGTCCCGGGTCAGGTGGCCGGAACCGGTTGCCTGCTCGATCGCTGCTTCGACGCGGCGGGCCTCCTCGTGGAGGCCGAAGTGATCCAGCATGAGTGCCGCGCTGGCGATCGCACCAATCGGGTTGCTGATGCCCTGGCCAGCGATATCCGGTGCAGAACCGTGAACCGGCTCGAACATGGACGGGAACCGGCGCTCCGGGTTCAGGTTTGCGCTCGCGGCAAGCCCCAAGCTGCCGGCGAGGGCGGAGCCGAGGTCCGAGAGGATGTCGGCGTTCAGGTTGGAGGCAACCACGACGGACAGGTCCTCGGGCTTGAGAATGAATTTGGCGCTCATGGCGTCAACCAGCACGCTTTCGGTCTGCACGTCAGGGTAATCCAAGGCGACGCGCTGGAAGGTTTCGTCCCAGAGGACCATGCCGTACTGCTGGGCGTTGGACTTGGTGACGGAGGAAACMTTCTTGACCGTGCGGGTCCGGGCGAGGTCGAACGCGAAACGCATGATGCGCTCGCAGCCCTTTTCCGTGAAGAGCGCGGTCTGCAAAGCGACTTCGTTGCCGGGACCGCGGCCGCTCAGGTTGCGGCCGCCAAGACCGGCGTATTCGCCTTCGCTGTTTTCGCGTACAACGATCCAGTCGAGTTCGGTGTTGTCGGCTTTGCGAAGCGGGGACTCGATGCCGGGGAGGAACTTGACTGGGCGGATGTTGGCCCACTGGTCGAAGTTCTGCGTGATGTTCAGGCGCAGGCCCCAGAGGCTGATGTGGTCCGGGACGTTCTCCCAGCCGACGGCTCCAAAGTAGATGGCGTCGAAGTCCTTGAGGGCTTCCAGGCCTTTGGGGTCCATCATCTGGCCGGTTTTCTCGTAGTAGCCGCAGCCCCAAGGAAATTCGGTCCATTCGAAGGCGAACTTGCCATTGGAGTTCGCGGCGAGTGCGTCCAGGACTCGGCGTCCGGCGGAGACAACTTCCTTGCCCACGCCGTCTGCGGGAATGGATGCGATGGTGAATTTCTGGGTGGCGCTCATGCCGACCTCCTCGTTGAGTTGTTAGCAGTGAGCCTGTTAGCAGGGTCACACTGTTCTTCCTCTTCAAGTAGACGGTTCAGCGCCTATTGGCGTCCAAGACTTAGTTTCGATACGGCTGATAGGTAGGGCCTATCAGTTGCTTTGGCCACCGTGGCTGCGGGCAACGTCCAAGAATGCCCTGGCGGCAGGTGTGAGATTTTCCTTCCGGCTCAGCACAGCGACATCCAGATAATTGACTGGCTCGATCAACAGCGTCCTCAGCCCCGCTTTGTGTGCGGTGGGTGCCCATGACGACGGCATCACAGCGTGACCGACACCTGCCAGAACCAACGGAAGGATGGACGTCCGGTGGGCGACTTCCACCACGATCTCCACTTCCACGCCGTGCGCCAAAGCGTCGTCCACCATCCAGCGCATGAGTGACCCGCGCTGGCTGACGATGAGTCGATGATTGCCTAGGTCCTCGCGTTGGATGGCTGTGTCCTTCGGCGCGAACGTGTCCGCTTGTGGGTTGACGATCAGAATCAAAGGTTGGCGCTCAAGCTCCAGTACTTCGACACCAGGCACCTTGATTTTGGTAGGCGAGCCCGCCAAACCGATCTCGCTGCTGCCGCTGCGGACGGACTCGATCACCTCTTCCGGCGTGAAGGCAGCGCCCACGTTGAGTCGGACCCACGGATGGAGCTTGGTGAAAGCGGCGATCATGGAGGTCAAAGGTTCGATGCCGGGAGAGGGCATCGTGATGATGTCCAGCCGACCGCTGCGCATTCCCCTCAAGGACTGGACGGCAGACTGGGCGGCGTCCAGATCCCGCATCACCAGGCGGGCCGGGCCGACGAGTTCCTTGCCAGCTTCGCTCAGGACTGCGCGCCTGCCAATCCGATGGAACAGGGGAACGCCGAGCTCTTTCTCAAGGCTCGCAATGGTTTGGGACAGTGACGGTTGGGCGATCAGAAGATGCTCGGCCGCGCGGTTGAAACCGTCGTGATCCACGACGGCGAGGAAGTACTTGAGCTTTCGCGTGTCCACGGTGTGGGGTCCTTTGGGTATAGGGAGGTTTCAGAGGCATCGATAGTTTATGCCTATCAATTCCCTTGTCAGCCGGAGATTCAGGCAACCAGCCGCAAGGGTCGCTGCCCCAGTTGAACGATGATTTCCTGCCCCCACGAGGCGGTCAGCCGATCATCCTCCATGCCATCGCCGAACACCACCAGCTGGTCCGAGGCCACTGTGATCCGAAGGACCTCGCCGGCTTCGAGCAGACCTTCAGTCAAGGAGGCTCCGGTGACGGGGGAGGGCCATGCCTCGCGAACGAACCAGGCCAGCCGGGGGTCTGTGGGTGCGGGCAGTGCCCGTCCGCCCCGTTCCAAGGCGATCGAGGCGCACCATCCGGTAGCGCCGGTGCCTGTGGAAACGATAAGGCCCGACGACGAGTGCCGCTCGGTTTGCCCGACCGCATTCGTGAAGCTCGGCGCAGTGATTGAGTACTTCGCTGATTGGTGCGAAGCGTGCCCGATGAAAACTTCATTCAGCGCAGAAAGCTGCTGGCCGTCGTCGAGCGTTGCTGTCACGGTGGTGAGGTTCTGGCAGTGAAGCCGTGCAATATCTCCCGAACCCAGCAACGTAGCTGCGGCCGACGGTGTGTGCCGGACAAGGATGCCGGGATTGGCGCCGGGCTCAGGATCGATTCCGATGACCGGTTGCCCTTTCAGGTACTTGGCTACGTTCGCCACCAGACCGTCCTGCCCCACCACGGCAATGATGTCCTCGCTTGTGAGCAGGAATCGGCTCAGGTCAGCTCGTTCCACTTCGGCCTGCCGCCATTCGGCAGGGACTGCTGCCCGGACCGTCGCGAGGGCGGCGGTGAGGCGATCGTGCCGGTCCTGAACATCCTGGATGGTCCGGCCGCGGGTGCGAAGGAAGAATTCGGCTTGGCCGCGGGTGGCGTGCCGGTCCAGGAGCTCCTGGAGTTCGGTCCGTCGGTGGACGAAAACGACGCGTGGGTTTGCCATGACCTGTCCCTACTTGGCTTCCGGCGTGACGATCGCGGTCGGTTCCTTGAACAGGCCGGCAAGCGCTCCACTCAGCAGGTCCGGAGTGATGGTCAGGTTCCCGATGTTTGGAAGGGATCCAGCTGCGTCCTTGAGTGCCAGGGCCAGCAGGGTAGCCTGCTCCATTCCGCGGTAAACCTCCATGGTGGCAGCTTCGCGGGCTGCGGCTGCTTCACCTACCAGTCGGATCTGGTTGGCTTCGGCGGCCGCGCCGATTCCCTTTCGTTCCGCGGATCCTTGGGCCTCGATGAGTCCGGCGGCCGCCTTCTCTTCGGCACTGCGACGTGCGTTGGCTCCTTCCTGTGCCACCAGGTTTTCACGCCGCACTGCGAGTTCGATCTGACTCGCCATCTCGTTCTCGGAAATCGTACGTTCACGCTCGACGGCGACTGCCCGCCTCTCGTACACGGCCCGGTCCGCTTCGGCCTGGAGCCGTTCACGCACTGGGGTCTGCAACGCGCGTTCGACGTCGGACTCGGGCCGCACCGCGAGGACCTGGACACCGAGGATTTCGATACCCGTGGACTGGAGCCTGGCGTCGGCCCGCAGGGCATCGGTAAGGACCATCCGTAGTTGGCTGACTCCGCGTTCGAGTGCTTCGGCGAGCGTGGTGGCGGCGATTTGGTCGATCGCGTGGCTCTGGCAGAGCTGGCCGATGATCGTGGACACCTGCTCCCGGCCCGTTGCCGGTGCGGATCCGGCTGTTTGCAGGCCGAAGTCGAGGCGCGTGGAAACGGCGACAGGATCGATGAAGCGGTAGGTCACATTGGCCTGCACGCTCACGTCTTGGTGGTCGCGGGTGATGGCGTGGAACAGCGTGGGCAGTTCCTGATCGTCAACGGGAACTTCGCTCAGTACGGAGTTCGCGGGCCGGAACCAGAATGCCTGCCCCACTCCTTGGTGCTYCACCGTGCCCTTCTGCAGGTGAACGACGTAGCCAGTGGGGCTCCCAAGGAAGTGGTTGATCCAGGGGTAGCGCTTGATGGTGGCCATGATGCTCTCCTTTTCGTTTCTTTATCGTCAATTTGACGATATTAAAACAGTACGGCTGGCCTGGGATTATTGTCAAGGTGACGATTAAGTCTCTACGATTGCTTCATGCCTGAATCCCATGCGGCGCCCGTGCGCTTTCCGGTGACCGTCGACGTCGTCGCCCTAACCGTTCGCGACGGYGGGCTGAACGTCCTGCTCATTACCCGCCTGATCGAGCCGTTTCAGGGCAAGCTCGCCCTGCCGGGCGGTTTCGTACTCGCCGGCGAAGAACTGCTCGAGGCGGCGAGCCGGGAGCTCGCGGAGGAGACCGGCGTCGAGCATCTCCCCGGACACCTGGAGCAATTGGGGAGTTACGGCCCGAAGGGGCGCGACCCCCGGGGCGACGTCCTCACCGTTGCCCACCTGTTGCTGGCGCCGGACTTTCCGGTTCTCGCGGCCGGCAGCGATGCGGAGCAGGCTGGCTGGTACCCGGTGAAACAGGTTCTGGACGGCAGCGTCCAGCTGGCGTTCGACCACGCGAGAATCCTCGACGACGCCTTGGAACGCGCCAAGTCCAAGCTTGAATACTCACCCTTGGCCGCAGCCTTCTGCGGCGAGGAATTCACTATCGCCCATCTCCGGGCCGTGTACGAAGCCGTGTGGGGAACCCGCCTGGACCCGCGCAACTTCCACCGAAAAGCTACAGGGACTCCTGGCTTCCTTGAGGACACTGGCCGCATGACAACGGGCGACGCCGGCCGCCCGGCCGCGCTGTTCCGTCTCGCCCCGGAAGCGCGCCAGACGCCGGGCCACCCCACCAAGGCCGTCCTGAACCCGCCCCTGATGCGCCCACGCGACTAATCGCCGGCCCGAGATTCAAAAGTAGCTGGCAGTAGTGGTTGCTCCCAGCGTTCAGAACAACCACTACTGCCAGCCAGTTGGGGTTTAAACGCGGACCGGTTCCTTCGCGGCGAGCACCCGGTTCAGCTTGGCGAACACGTCGTCGGGCGTTCCGTTGGCGTCAACCCCGAGGAAGTCGGCGAACTCCGGGAGCGAGCGGTACGCAGCCCGGAAAGCTTCCAGATCCGCTAGCTCTTCGTGGTCCGTGCCCCGCGCCATGACCCGTTCATGAGCACGGCGTGGGTCAACGTCCAAGTGGACTATGAGGTCCGGACCGGGGAGCTTTTCCATCAGCCAGGGGAGCAGCCGGCCCCGGCCCAAACCAGCAGCGCGGCGCAGTGCGAGTTGGCAGTACAGATGCCTGTCCATGACCACCAGACCGCTGAAGTTCCGGGCTCGTGCATGTGAAACAAGGACGTTGCCCAGGCGGATGCACGTCTCAATAAAATCGGCACCGCGTGTCGGTAACTTCCACCCGAACCGCTCCGAAAGGAGCGACATCCTTCGGCGTGCGGCGTGATTGCTGAGGAGCAGCGCGTTCCGCCCCTCAGCGCGAGCCGAATCCACCAAGGCGCGGGCCGCGGTCGTCTTTCCTGAACCGTCTATTCCTGTCAGAACAATGAGCATGGGGCCTCCCGTCGTCTCTATTCCAACGGAGGAAAGGCCGGTCTTGTCCCTGATCGAGGCATAGATCACGTCCCGGGCAAGCCCTGCTCACCCAAGAGGCCGCCACTTAAACCGGGGTTGCTCACGGTTCAGGAAGGCGCTGATGCCGATCTCCATGTCAGGACTGTCAGGCATCGCGGACCAGGCGGCAGCCCACTCCTGATCAATGTCAGGCTGTCCCGAGTCCGAAGCATCCGCAGCCTCCAGGTCCACCAGCCGCTTCATGGAATGCACCGAGAAACGCGAGCGGCTCCGCAGGGAACCAAGAAGCGCCTCGCACTGTTGCTCAAAGGATTCGGAAGGAACGACGTCGGCCACCAAACCCAGCGCTTGGGCTTGCGTTGCGCTAAATGTTTGCCCAGTAAGGAGGATGTATTTGGCGTTGGCGTGCCCCACCAAGCGGACCAGCCGTTCAATGCCCGGGCGGGGGTAGATGATGCCGATTTTGGCCGGGGTCAGTCCGAAGACGGCGAGCTCGCTGGCGATGATGAAGTCGCAGGCCGAGGCGATTTGCCACCCTCCGCCCATGCAGGCTCCGTCAACCAAGGCTACGGTCGGTTTGGAAAGCGATGCAATGGCGTGATCGGCCAGGCTGAGGTGGTCAACCACCGAACCGTCCGCCTGGGGATCCAACAGCACGGACGAGAGTTCGCTGATGGAAGCCCCTGCGCAGAAGGTGTCGCCCGCACCGCGCAGAGCCACCACAGCGATTTCGGGATCGGCTTCGAGCCGGGGCATCAGCTCCTGGATTTCCAGGCACATGGCCTTGGTGAGGGCATTGCGTTGCGCAGGGTTGCAGATTTCCACGGTCGCTATGCCACCAGCCACCGAAACCGCCATGCGGCCCACAAGGCCCACAACGCCCACAACGCCCTCATGCGAAACAGGGGAAACAGACGAAGCCTGGGAAACTGTGCTCATCGCAGGACTCCAATCTGTGCCGAAACCGACGCCGGCCCGCAGAGAACGCGACCCTCCCGCCCAAGCCGGGTGACGTCGTCGTGCGTCATTCCCAGTTCCATGAGTACTTCGGTGGTGTGTTCGCCGAGCAGCGGCGGGGGCGACACGATCTCGCTGGCCTCGCCGTCCAAGCTCAGTGGCCCGCGCAGGAGTGGAAGCTCAGAGCCATCCCGCCGCTGGGTGTGCTGGACAAGACCCAGAGCGGCAACCTGCTCGGAAGCCAGCGCCTGTACGTAGTCGTAGATGGGACCGCAGGGGATACCCGCCTGGCTGATCAAGGACACCCATTCGGCAGCTGGTTTGCCCGCCAAGGCAGCTTCGATGAGTTCGGTAAGCAGCTGCCTGTTGGCTGATCGGTCTGCACCAGTGATGAAGCGGGGATCCTCTACAGCCAAGGGAATGCCTAACAAGCCACAGAATTCCTTCCACTGTTTGTCGCTGCCCACTGCGATGTTGATGGGTTCGGTGGCGGTGGCGAACTTGCCGTAAGGGGCGATGACTGGGTGGTTGTTCCCTTGTGGCGTGGGCGCTTCGCCGAGGCTGAGCGCCTTCTGTCCTTGAAAAGCAGACAGGTTCAACGCGGTTTCCAAAAGTGAAGTGGACACCCTGCTGGCGTTCACACCATTGCGGGCCCCGAGCAGCGCTGCGAGGATCCCAAACGCGCACACCATTCCGGAGGTGATATCCACGATCGGTATCCCAACCCGGTATGTTTCGCCGGCACCGGACCCCGTGACCGACATCAGTCCGGACATTCCCTGGATGACCTGATCCAGTCCGGCGTCGTCCTTAAGAGGCCCAGTGTTGCCGAACCCGGTGACGGATCCGACGACGAGCCCGGGATTGAGTTCGTCCAATCGTGAAGAGGCGAACCCCATTTTCTCAAGGGTGCCGGGTTTGAAGTTCTCCACCAGGACGTCGGCCTCGGCGATCAGCGTGGAGAGGATGTCGCGTCCCTCGGCTGAGTAGAAATCGACGCATACAGAGGATTTGTTCCGGTTCACAGAATCGAAGTAGAGGCTGTGGCCATCTTGGAACGGCGGCCATTGGCGGGCGGTATCGCCCCCATTGATGCTTTCCACCTTAATGATCCGGGCACCCATATCGGCCAGGAGTGCGGTGCAGTAGGGTCCCGCGAGGGCTCGGCTGAGATCGACCACGGTGATTCCGCGGAGTGGTTTGAGCATGGTGGGCACCTTTCGTGCATAGGAGACTTGAGTGCATAGAAGAGTGTGAAAAGGAAGCTAGAGGCTCGACGGAACCACCAGCGCTCCGACCAGCAGCAGGGGTCCGACCACCACCATGGACAGCCCCCAACGGGTGAGGAGCCTGGTAATGCGGGGCCGCTCATCTGCATCGACCGTGGCCACGAAGGTGGCGCCGACGGTCGAGAACGGCGAGACGTCAACGATCGAGGAACACACACCCAGCGCAGCGATGACAGCCCACCCGGCGATGTCTCCGGAAGCCACGAGTGGCAGTGCCAGGGGAACCAATGCAGCCAGCATTCCGGTGGTGGAAGCGAACGCGGAGATGAGTCCGCCGATCCCGCAGATCACCAGCGCGGCCAGCAGGGGAGTCCCGACGGCGCCCGCTGCTTCGCCGAGCATCGCGACGGCTCCCATGGTCTGAAGGACTCCGACGAACGTGATGATCCCGCCCACCAGCAACACAGTGGACCAGTCGATCTTCGATACAGCCGATTTCCCGGACTGCGGATCGCAGAGGGTGAGGACTGAGGCGAACGCGAAGCAGAGAACGCCGATGTCCGGATTTGAGCCCAGGACCGACATGAGGATGACGGTGACAACCAGCCCGGCCATGCACAGCACCGTGATGATTTGATTGCGGTTGAGCTTTGAGGCCGACGCCGTTACTTCCGCCGCCGCCGCCGGGTCAAGGACCTGAACGGCGGCTTGCTTGCTGCGCGCAATGTTGCCTTCGCGCTCAAAGGGGTGCGACGGCGTCGGGCGGCTTGCGCTGAAGGATGGCAGCTGGGTGCCGAATCCGTCAGCGGTACGCGTGTTGAGCAGTTTGAACCCGCCGAACATGACATAAGCGGCGGCCAGCAGCAGGAGATTGGTTCCCAGGGCGACGCTGAAGAGGACCAGAGGATCAAGGTCGATTCCCGCTGCCCGGGCTGTGCCGTACGTGACAATGCCGTACAAGCTGGTGGGGGCGAAGCCACCTGCACTCAGGCCGGAGCCAATGGCGATCCCCATCAGCATGCGGTCGATGCCATAGCGCTTGGCGAGTGGCATGCCGATGGGGGCCATGACCAAGCCTGCCAAGGGGGAACCCATGGCTGAGATGCCGATGGTGAGCGCGAAAAATGCGATGGGGAGAAAGAAGGCGCGGTCACCTACTTTGGTGATGGCCATCTCGATGATGCGGTCGATGGTTCCGTTGGCCTGGGCGATCGAGAAGAAATACGTGACGCCTACGAGCAGGACGAGGATCCCGACGGGGAAACCCGCCACCACTTTGTCGATGGTCATCCCTGCCATCCAAACGCCAACGCCGGCAGCCGCTGCGAACATGAGCACGCCAATGTGCACTTTGCGCAGGGTTGCCAGGACGAAGACGCCCACAAAGATGGCGAGGGCAGTTATTTGTTGTTCCAAGAGCCGTTCTCCAATCAAACATCGTCGGTTCACTGGATGAACCAATGGTTCATTCTGGGAAATCGCCTGTACCGTAGGGCATAAGAAACTGAGCGGTCAAGGGGGAGTGCGAATGAGTACCCAGAGTGTGGTCACGGCAATACGGGTTCTTGAAGCCGTGTCGGACAACCAGCCGGCTGGCCTGTCTGAGCTAAGCCGTGAGGTGGACGTCCCGAAGGCTACGGTCCTTCGCATGCTGAGGACCCTGGCGGAATTGGGATGGGTGACACAGTCTGAAGCCCAGGCGGGAAAGTGGGTCCTGACCAACCATGCCTTTGCTGTGGCCAGCCGCGGCAGCAGCGGCTCGGTCATCCGCGACGCCGCCATGGGCCCTCTGAACGCATTGCAGTTGGACACCACGGAGACGGTCCACCTCGCAGTCCCGGACCTCGGATACATGCTCATCATCGAACGCCTGGACACGCCCCACGTCCTCAGGGCATTCCTTCCCCTGGGCTCCCGGCTGCCGATGCACGCGTCCTCCACCGGGATTGCCTACTTGTCCGCTGCTGAGGACGAAATCGTGGATGAATATCTAGCCACACCCCTTGAAGCCCTAACACCGCAAACCGTCGTTGACCCGGCGCAACTTAGGGCCATGATCGGGGAAACCCGCGCCCGCGGATACTCCATCAACGAACAGGGCCTCAGTACGGGAATCACCTCAATCGGGGTTCCTTTGCTGGGACCAGGCGGCGTGGCCGCAGGATCAATCTCCATCTCCGGGCCTTCAAGCAGGATCGTGCCTGCCAAGTATCAGGAGTACGGCGAGGCCGCTGCGGGTACTGCGCGGGAGATCAGCCAGGCACTCGGAGCCTTTTCGGCGAAGAGGTACTAAGTTTCCTGTCGAAATACTTCGCCGGGACAGAACGCGCGCCTATCATGATGCTGTGCACGTGCTTCGGAGGGCAGCGGTTCTGTTTGAACTGTTGTCATTTGGGGTAAGTACGGAATAAGGAGATCATTTCTCCGTTCGGTGCCCGTTGCTTTGGGGTGGAGCTCCAATTGGAGTCCCAGCGGACGCCTTCCTAACTGGACAAATTTGTTTGAAGGGATGCGTAGCTTAGATGAACACACTATTGGTGATTGCCGGCGTCATTGCGATCGTGCTGCTGCTTGTTGGCGGTTTTAACCAGGCCTTGAGTTTCCTGCTGTGGGTAGGAATTATCTTGCTGGTCTTGGCCCTTATTGGCTGGGTTCTTGGCCGGGGCCGGTCGCGCGTATGACAACTGATCCAACCGAAGTTGCCGGCTTCAGCCAGGTACACGATGGGATCACGACACCAGGTCATCCGATCCCCCGTGATCTTGGGGCACCCGCCTCCAACGATCAGGTACCTGTTGGCGACGCATCCGGGGAGGGTTCGGAAGATGCCGCCGATGCTGGAGGGAATGAATCAGCGAATCCGCCCGGGCCGGCAGAAGAAAAGGATGAGCGAACCGCAGATGATCGCGGTTTGACTACCGAAACCAATCCTTCGGATTGACACGGGTTTTGCGGTCGCGGGCAGGGTAGGAATCCCCGCCCCGACCGCGCCCTTGGCCACCCAGTAAGTAGTAATACCTGGGTTTCCCGTTTTATCGATTGGGGAAGAAATGCGAATCGGTTCAATTATTGGGCTGTTCGTAGTTGTGTGGCTCGTCATTGCAGCAATAGCGGCCGGTCAACGCGGCTATTACAACGCCCCACCCGCGCAGTGTTCGCAGTTTGCGACCATCGCCCTGAATATTGTGGCCGGGCCCCTTAATTACACGGGGATGGATCCACAAGCCGGCTGCCAGATTCCGCAGCCATCGTGAGTTCGAATGGCAGGCGCCTCGCGTCGATTCTCCTGGCTCTGGCGGTACTCGCCGGGGTGCTGACCGCATGCTCACAGCGGCCTTCCCCCGACGCGCTTAGGGGACCAGCGAAGGACGTGTTTTCCGCCGTCCAAGCCGCCACCCTGGCTGTGGACCTCAGGATCAAGGACAGCACGACGGCGGCTGCCGGGTCCACTGCGGCAGATGACATGTTGGGCGAGGTCCAGTCGGCTGCCGATGAAGTTGAAGGTTTCACAGCCCCCACTGAGGAGGAAAAGTCGCTTCGGGATGACATGCTGGCCTCCTTCGCCACGATTTCGCGAGCGTTGCTCCATGCCCGTGATGCGTTGACTGCCCCGAGCGGTGGCCCTGAACAGGGGCAATCGGGATCAGGCGCGCACGGCCTGCCAGAAGTCCTGGGTGAGTTGCGCAGTGCCACCGATCAGCTCAAAGCCCTCATGACCAAGGCCGGCATCCAGTGAAGCGGCTCCTCGGTGTTGCGCTGGGCATCCTGACGGCGATCGGGGGCTTTGTTGACATCGGGGATTTGGTGACCAATGCCGTAGTAGGTTCACGCTTTGGGCTTTCCCTGGCGTGGGTGGTGGTGGTCGGCGTCGTCGGAATCTGCCTCTTTGCCAACATGTCAGGACGGGTGGCAGCCGTCTCAGGCAGGGCAACCTTCGAGGTCATTCGTGAGCGCATGGGGCCGCGTGCCGGGCTGGCCAACCTTGCCGCTTCCTTCCTGATCAACCTGATGACGGTCACCGCCGAAATCGGCGGCATCGCATTGTCCCTGCAGTTGGCCAGCGGCGTGGCTTACCTGCTTTGGGTCCCCGTTGCGTTGCTGGCCGTGTGGCTGGTGATTTGGCGCGTGAAGTTCAAGATCATGGAAAACGTCACCGGGCTCCTGGGACTCTCCTTGGTCGTCTTTGCTGTGGCGCTTTTCCTGCTCAAGCCCGATTGGGGTGTCCTGGCCAGCCAGGCGTTCGCACCTTCGGTCCCGCAGGAGGAGGGCTCAGGGGTCTATTGGTACTTCGCCATCGCACTGTTCGGGGCTGCCATGACACCTTATGAGGTCTTCTTCTTCTCCTCGGGCGCTGTGGAGGAAAGGTGGAAGGTCAAGGATCTGCTCCAGGCCCGGATGAATGTCCTGCTTGGTTTCCCACTGGGCGGGTTCCTTTCCGTGGCAATCGCCGCTTGCGCCGCCGTCGTCCTCCTGCCTGCAGGGATCAGCGTCACTACGCTTTCGCAAGTGGCGTTGCCCGTCGCGCAGGGGGGAGGCCAGTTGGCACTGGCTGTGCTGATTTTGGGCGTTGTGGCCGCTACATTCGGGGCGGCTCTGGAAACGACGCTTTCAAGCGGCTACACGTTGGCGCAGTTCTTTGGGTGGTCGTGGGGAAAGTTCCGGCGCCCGGCTCAGGCAGCCAGGTTCCATATCTCCATGATCGTGGTCCTTCTGGCAGGTGCCGCAGTCCTCGCCACTGGTGTAGATCCCATCCTGGTGACGGAGTATTCGGTGGTGTTCTCCGCGATCGCCCTTCCGCTCACCTATCTACCGATCCTGATTGTCGCGAACGATCCCCAATATATGGGCGAGCACGTTAACAACAGGGCAGTGAATATTGCCGGAATGGTGTATTTGGTGATCATCCTGGCTGCATCCTTGGCGGCCATTCCGCTCATGATTGTTACAGGAGCAGGCGCATGAGTGCCGCCAAGCGCAAGAGGATCCAACCGAGGGAAATCAGGCCTGCGCCGCGACCGGCCGGGTTGGTCCTTGACGCCCAGCTCCACCTGCTGGACCGGCAGGTGTTGGACTTCGACGGCGTACCTGTCACCACTGTGGACGACCTTGAGTTGAGCGGTCCCGCGGCGGACGAGCCCATCCCGGAAGGCGCAGAACCGCCCACTATTACTGCACTGCTAACAGGCGCAATACTGGGCACGCGTATTTTCGGCGGCAGGCCGCCGTCGAACAGGTTGATTCGTATTCCATGGGATGCGGTTTCCGGTGTGGACACTGTTATTACGGTTGGAGTGCGTTCTGACTCGCTCGAAGCATCATGGGTGGAGCGGTGGCTTCGGGACCATGTCATCGGCCGGATTCCGGGAGGTAGACATGATCCTGAATGACGTCTTGGGAACGAGGGTGGTGGACAGCAACGGTGAGCTGCTGGGGCAAATCTCGGACGCCCGCTTCGCACTGGACGCGACGCCAACCCAGCTACTGAGCCGAGCCCGTTTGGTGGGCATCATCGTCAGTCCCCGCACTGCCACATCATTCCTTGGATTTGAGCGGCAAGGGATGACGCAGCCCTGGCCGGTGGCGCAGTTCATGCGTTGGTGGCACAGGGGATCGTTCCTGGTGTTGTGGGAGGACATAGCGATGATGGGTACACAGGAGGTGGTGTTGCGTCCGGACTTCGTGGCTTACGAATCCGGGCTGCCACGATAGCGCCTCAAGCACCAAATTGCTAAGTTTGCTGACTAATTTCTTCAAAGCATGGACACGTCGCCAACCGTCCTTATAGGTTCGAAGTGTTCCATTAACACGTTCCACCGCATGGAAAGGACAGGTCACATGGACAAGCAGAACGCCACGCCTGAAGAGGAAGCGGGAGGCTACGGCACCCCTACAGCAGAGCAGGAAGCGGGCGGATCGCAAGCGCAGCCTCGCGTGGAAGAGGATCTCAGCGAAGCCGGCCTGAGCGAGGACAGCCCCGATGGCGAAACATACGTAACCGGTGCCCCAAATCTCAGCCACCTGGATCCTGAGGACTCAGACAGCGCCGGTGAACCGGGGGCAGGCCGCTTTGGCGGCATCGACGAACAGTCCCAGGCCGAGCAGAATCTGGACCAGCCTGCTGACTCACTGGCCGATGGCAGTGGCAATGATCTGCCACGGGACCAGTCACCCAAGGACGACGACGAAGAGGATTTCGACGCAGGTTAGGCCGTAACCCCGGCGCGCCCCATAAGACAGGCGCGCCAACGGTTATGCAGCCAGCCGGCTGGCGCGCCGCCGGCATTACCCAACTCAAAAGAGTCCGTACAAGAAGAGAACATTGAAGGAGCGACAACCCATGGCTACCGTCAATAAATCAATTGAAGTAGATGTACCCGTGTCCGTTGCCTACAACCAGTGGACGCAGTTCGAGACTTTTCCCGAGTTCATGAACGGGGTGGAGTCCGTGCAGCAGATCGATGATACGGCGCTCCACTTTGCAACGAACGTGGGTGGCGTGAAGCGCGAATACAACGCCCAAATCATTGAGCAGGTGCCTGATTCCCTGGTCAGCTGGGCGAGCGTGGACGGCCCGCGCAATGCGGGAACGGTGACCTTTGAACCGTTGGATGCCGGGCATACCCGCGTCAACGTGGAGATCGACTGGGAGCCGGACACCCTCGCCGAAAAGGCCGGCTCGGCAGTGGGAGTGGACAGTTTGCGCGTGGGCGCAGATCTGGACAAGTTTAAGAAGTTCATCGAGGCCCCAGGGCACGAAACCGGAGCCTGGCGCGGCACAGTAACCGGTGGCGATGTGGACGAAGGCGGAGGAGCATTGGCTTAAAAGGATTTCGGTAAGCCTCTTACCGGTGGAGGTCGGCCAGCGAACGGGCCGGCCTCCACGGATGCCGCGAAGAATGAACTCCAGTGAGGAGAACTGATGGCAACGTCCAGCAACGTTGAGGCAGAGCGGAAGTTCGACGTCGATCCTTCCACGCCGCTACCCAGGCTTGAAAAGATCGACGGCGTGGCCCGGGTGGGAGAGCCAGCCACCCATAGCCTGGAAGCGGTCTACTTTGACACCAGCAATCTCGCGCTCGCGGCCCGCGGAATCACGTTGCGGCGGCGCACAGGAGGTCCTGACGCCGGCTGGCACCTCAAGCTGCCCCACAGCCCAGGACGTCGCACCGAGATCCACGCGCCTTTGGGCCAGACAGACACCGTGCCGGTGGAATTGATGGACCGGGTCCTTGCTCATACGCGCGGACACGCGGTCATTGCAGTTGCCACCCTCAACACCGAGCGCACCAGCTACCCCCTCTACCAGGACGACGGCGGTCGGGTGGCGGAGTTCGTGGATGACCACGTGCGGGCACATATTTCACTGGGTGATTCCGTTTCGCTCGAACATCCCGCTGAACAACAGTGGCGCGAATGGGAAGTGGAACTCAACGGTAGCGGGCACGCGAACAACGGCAATGACATTCTGGACGCGGTCGCAGCCCAGCTCACACAGGCCGGCGCGAGCCCAAGCGAACGCACCTCCAAACTGGCAACAGCTTTGGGAGATTCCTGGCCGCGTGCCAAGGGGGCCGGCCGCGAGGTCCCCAGCCGAAAGGGTCCGGCCGTTGTGCCTGTGCTGAACTACCTCGACGCCCAGGTGGCCAAGTTGCTCCTGAAGGACGCGCATGTGCGAATGAACCGTGACGATTCCGTCCATGAGATGCGCTCGTTGACCCGGCGGATCCGCTCGGTACTCCATAGTTACCGAAAGCTTTTCAAGGGTTCCCCGGTTCAGGAACTTGAGCTTGAGCTGAAATCGTTGGCCAAGACGCTTGGACGCTACCGGGACGTGGAGGTCCTCCATGAGCGGCTCCGAAAGGATGCGGAGGAGCTGCCAATGAAGCTGGTTTTGGGCCCGCTTCACGCCGAGCTGGATGAGCGCATGAAAGTTCGGGCGGATACAGCGATGGCAGCCATCAGGACCCGGCTCAACAGCCCCCGCTATTTCAGGCTTCTGGATGGGCTCGAAGCCTTCCTGGACTCTCCTGCCATTGCGCCGAAAGGAACCGGGCCCGCACGCAAGACCACAGCGAAACTCGTCAACAAAACGGCCAAACGCCTCACCAAACGACACGACGCAGCGGTGGGTGCCGCCGTCGGGCCTTCACGTGACACGGCGTTCCACAATGTCCGCAAGACTGCCAAAAAGCTGCGCTTCGCCGCGGCCACCGCTGAAAGTGTCCACGGGAAGCGCGCCGCGAAGCTCGCTGACGCTGCCCATGATGTCCAGACCATTTTGGGTGAACATCAGGACAGCGCCATGGCCCGTGCCGAGCTTTTGAAGCTGGGGTCTGCCACCGGTGCCGGTAACAGCGCCTTCACATACGGCCTGCTCCACGCCGCAGAACGCGCAAAGGCCGACGCCGCGCAGCAGCAGTATCTGCGCAGCGGCAAGAAAGCCCGGAAGCTCCGCCTCAAAAAGTAGAGGTGCTACTTCTTGAGGAAGGTCAGAAGGGCTTCGTTGACCTCGGTGCCGTGCGTCCACAACAGACCGTGGGGTGCGCCCTCGATCTCCTGATACTCGGCGCTGGGCAGTGCGTTCTTGAAGCGCCGCCCCGTGACGTCGATGGGGAGGATGTTGTCCGCGGTGCCGTGAACGATCAAAGCGGGAACATCGATCTTGGGGATGTCCGCCCGGAAGTCCGTCAGCCATGTGGGCTGCGCGGCTGCGGAAGCAAAGGCACCCGACTGGCTGGCAAGGTTCCAGCTGGCGTCCAGGGATTCCTGGCTGAGGCGCTCTGTCCCCAGGAAGGTTTCGGTGTTGTAGAAGTTCTTGAAGAACTCGGTAAAGAAGGCGTAGCGGTCGGCCTTGGCAGCCTCATACAACCCACTAAAGACGTCCTTCGGAAGGCCGTCCGGGTTGTCGTCGGTTTTCAGCATGAACGGCTCCAACGAACCGAGGAAGACGGCCTTCGCCACCCGGGCCGAACCGTAGGTGCTGATGTAGCGTGCAACCTCTCCCGTTCCCATGGAGAAGCCAACCAGCACGGCATCGTTCAGGTCCAGGGATTCCAGAAGGGTCTTCAGGTCTGCGGCGAAGGTGTCGTAGTCATAGCCCACCGTGGGTTTGCTGGACTTGCCGAAGCCTCGGCGATCGTAGGTAATGACGCGGTAGCCGGCGTCCAGGAGGGCAGCAGTTTGCTTCTCCCACGATGAACCGTCCAGCGGATACCCATGGATGAGGACCACTGGCTGGCCCGTCCCGTGGTCCTCATAATAAAGCTCAATCTCGGTGCTGTTTTCGTTTCCGACGGTGATGTAAGCCAAAACTGAAGTCCCTTCTTAGCGGTTCTGGGTGGAACAGGTCCAGCCTACTGTCCAGACGCACAGAGACACGCCCACAGCAGTGAGGGTGGTGTTCCCACCACCACCATCCACGGACACTGGTTGCCGGCGGCTGCGCGATGGATTCTGGGATCACCGCCGATGACGATCCTAGGAATACCCATGCCACTTGCCCTACGCTCCAGCACCCGGAGTTACGCCTCCATCGACGAACTCCTGGGCGATGGCCGCGGTCGGTTCTTCAGCCATGGCTACAAGACCACCAATCCAAGGCTCCGGGAACTCCGCGTGAACCATACGGTCTCCGAATCCACGCTCACGGCCTGTGCCGCTCTCGGCGTTGAAGGTACGTGGTCCATCAAGGGGAACTCCGAGCAAACACCGCACCTTGGCACCACGGATGTCCTTGTTTTGGCTGCCAGGATGGCAGAGGCCTTGCTGGCCAGCCGCTATTCACCTGAACTGTTGCCTGCTGCCTACCTGGCGTCGGTGACCATCTCGGGTGGCAGTGAACCTGTGGAAGGTACGCTGGGCGATCTCGAATGCCGGGCGACGCTGCAGGACCTGGGAAACGCTTCCGTCCTTCGCTGCTCTGTTGGGTCGATGACCGCGGTCTTGGAAGTGGCCCATGAGCACGCCGAACTTGGGCTCGCGTCAGTCCAATCGCCGTCCGAGGAAGCTTTGGTGGGTGACGCCTACACGCGTCTCTACGGTGGGCTGTGGGCAGAACGGCAGGTTTCGCTGCTGGATGTCGTCCTGGATCCGAGTGAAGGAGATGCCGGTGAAGGAACGGCCCGCGCCCGGCTCTCCTTCCGCCAGCAGCCCTCACTGAGCCGACGCCTGGATGACCGCCGCGGGCTGGAGGCCGCCTACCCACAGGCGCTGTCCGCCGTCGAGTACTTTGTTGGCTCGCTGCAGCTGGGACAGGTTCTCCTGTACCGGCTCGATTCCCTGAACCGTGCGGACAGCAACACCTTGTGGATGCGCAAAACCCGCATCACGCTCAGCGGCCCCTGCCCGAAGAATGGGGGCGGGCAGGGGACCGGCCTTGCAGTGCGGCTGCATAAGAGCCGGTTGATCGAAAAGGACGGCGGATGGTGGCGCTGCGCCGACGTCGTAGGAACGTTCGACGGCGGCGAGGTAGTTTGCAGCGTTGCGCACCAACTGCCGTCCAAGGCTGCGACAGTGCGTGCTTCCGTGGGGGAAAAGAAATGAGCACCGTATCTGCCGTGGTCCGGGGACTGGGTGGCGCACTCCCCAGGAAGGTAGTCACCAACGAACACCTTTCTGCCGTCATGGACACCTCCGACGAATGGATCAGGCGCAGGACGGGCATCGCCGAACGCCGCCACTCCGACAAAACGGAAAGCACCAGCGTCCTGGCCACCATGGCCGGGCGGCGTGCCTTGGCCAGTGCCGGCGTCGATTCGTCTGGGCTCTTGATTGTGGCGACCTCGACGCCGGACAAGGTCTGCCCGGCCACGGCACCCAAGGTCGCAGCAAACCTGGGGTTGAAGGGCATCGCTGCATTCGACATGTCCGCGGTTTGCTCCGGATTTGTCTATGCCTTGACTACCGCCACGTGGGCCATCCGTTCAGGATCCGTGGACTCGGCACTGGTCATCGGCGCGGACACCTTCACCCGCCTGCTCGATCCGACGGACCGGACCACCTCGGTGATCTTCGGTGACGGAGCGGGCGCGGCCTACCTGTCGGCCGGAACAGCAGACGAACCCGGGGCCATCAAGGCGTCAACGCTGCACTCCGATGGCAAGGGCGAAACACTCATCCACGTGCCGGAAGGTCCGGGTTCATTCTTTGAGATGCAGGGCAAAGAGGTTTTCACGCAGGCAGTAGCAGCGATGTCCGGTTCCGTGGAAACAGTGCTCGCCAGCGCTGGCTGGGCCGCCGATGACGTCGATTCCTTGATTGCACACCAGGCGAACCTTCGAATCCTGAACACCGTTGCGTCGGTGACCGGCATTCCGGAATCCAGGGCCGAGGTGCACCTGGACAGGGTGGGCAATACGTCAGCCGCATCCATTCCGCTGGCCATGACCGACGCCGGAACCAAAGGCCACAGGAGCCCCGGAGACAAGGTGGTCCTGACTGCCTTTGGCGGAGGAACCACCTGGGGAGCCATTGCCATGACATGGCCATCGATCTCGGTTGTCGACCCGCACTAGGGCCGGACACCGATTCCTGCAGGCCGGGGTGCCGTGCAGGACCACTGTGGCACCGGCTAACCCGGGCCACCTGTAAAAGGGGGAAGCAATGGAAATTACAGCTATGGACGTCGTAGGGGCGATCGGGTCCACCATGGACGAGCTCGGCCACATGGGGCCTGACGACTCGTTCTCTGACCTTGACATCGATTCTCTGTCACTTGTTGAAGCCGCCGTGATCCTTAGCAACAAGTTCGGTGTTCGCGTGGATGAATTCGAGCTCACCGAGGCGGGCAGCGCCCGCGCCGCAGCCAGCATGCTCACGGAAAAGCTGGCCCTGCAGCCCGCCATCTAGTCACACCATCACAAGAAGACGCAAACAGTAAGGACACCCATGCCCACTCCGGCGATTGCAGTTGTTTATTATTCAGGCTCGGGCCACACCAAGGTGCTGGCAGACGCAGTGGTTTCCGCTGCCGCCGCCACCGGAGCCACAACGGCCCTCCTGCGCGTGGATGAGCTGACCCAGGAATCCTGGGACTTCATCGACCAGGCAGACGCCATAATTTTCGGCGCCCCCACCTACATGGGCACCGCACCATCGGCCTTCCATGCGTTCGCCGAGAAGACCGCAGGCCGCTGGGCCGTGCAGAAATGGCACAACAAGTTGGGTGCCGGCTTTACCAATGCCGCCTGCAAAGCCGGTGACAAGAATTCCACCCTGGACTACTTCTCCACTTTCGCAGCCCAGCACGGTATGAACTGGATCAACCTGGGCCTGCTCCCGGGATGGAAGAGCACCAAGGGCACAGAAAACGATCTCAACCGCTTTGGCTACTTCAACGGTGCCGCCGCCCAGACATTCTCGGACGTTGGTGTCGAAGGCGTTCACCCTGCAGACATCGCTACTGCAGGGCACTTGGGGCGGCGGGTTGCGGAGATGGCCGCTATCTTCGCCGCTGGCAAGGAAGCGCTGGACCGCGAACTCGTGAGCGCGGGAGTTTAGGGCCTCCTGGTTTCAGGGCCACGGAAAAAGCCTGGCGACGCCCATATCCGGGCGTCGCCAGGCTTTTTCCATGTCGCCGAATAGTTTGTGCGTCACAACGCGGCATGCGTGTCACAAGCGGCCTCGGCGGACAGGGTGGCTGCCACGATCGCCCGGACCTTCGGGTTGCCTACATGGAACAGATGGCCCCCGGCCGCGACATCGATCAATCGTGGCTTCTGCGCGCACCAGTCCGCCCAGCGCAGTGACTCTGAAGCCGTAACCACAGGGTCATCAGAGCTGTAGAGGACCGTGGCCGGGACCTCCAACTGGCCGGCGGGCAGCCTGCCGGGATAGCTCTCCAACAATGCCAGATCCTCAAGCAGTACTTCCCGGGCCCGCTCGGAAAGGGTGCTGGACGCGGCTGCCGCGGCAGCACCGGCGTCGTACATTCCCGACGGCGGCCGCGCGGCTGCGAGGAACACGTGCACCACCCGCCCGGTTTCCTGAAGCCGAAGGGCGGCCTCGAAGGCGAGCACCGCCCCCATGCTGTGGCCATAGAGCGCCAATTGCCCGGACTGCGAGCTTGCGATTCGTTCGGCCATAGCGGCCGCGGCACCGCCAACGGAACGGAAATCCCTGCCGCGGTATGCGAGCTTGGTGACGTGCATGCCGTCAAAACGCCAGCCCGCAAAACTGGCTGTGGTTCCGCCGGCGTGGTGCAGGCAAAACAGGTGCATGCCGGCGTCCTGGCGCTAGTTGAAAGCGAGTCGGTGGCGGTCGTGTTCCATGCGGGACGCGGCGACGTCGTCCATGTGTTCCTCGGCCCACTCCTTCATCTCGAAGATGATCCGCAGGAGGGAATGTCCGCGCGGAGTGAGCTCGTAGTCAGTTCGCACGGGGACGGAGACGGTCACATGCCGTAAGACCAACCCGTCCCGTTCAAGCGAGCGGAGGGTAGAGGTCAACATTTTCTGGCTTGCGCCGGGTATCCGTTTGCGGAGGTCGCTGTGCCGTTGCTGCCCGTCCTCCAGTGCGAGCATCACCAAGGTGACCCACTTGCTACTGATGGCCTCAAGCAGTTGGCGTGCCGGGCAAAGATCCAGGGAAGCGTTGTAGTGCTTCTGGGCGTTCATGCGTTTCTGTTCAGCCGTGAGAGTCATTTCCCCAATACTTTCCTCATCAAATGGACTGCTTGCCACAGCTTACTTGGGGGTTGTTGCAGGTGGGGAAACGGCGACTCAAACCTTAACTGCCGCCGGCGTGACCAGCAGCGATTCTCCGGCCAATGCCATGAAAGGAAGATCCGAACTGTGGTCCCCGTAGGCGAAGCTGCCTGACAGGTCCACCGAGAATTCGACGGCATGCGCTGCCACGGCCCGCGCCTTGGCATCGGCTACCAAGGCTTCCTCGATGTCGCCCGTATAGATGCCATTCGAAGCAGCAGGGCGCGTGCACAGCAGCTCAAGGTGGGGCCACCGCCGTCGAACACGTACCAAAGCAGGCTCGAACGACGCCGTGACGGCCACTATGCGCCGCCCCTCCGCGGTGTGTTTGTCCAGAAGGGAAGTCACGGGTTCCAGGAAGGACCAGCCGTCCGTCGACGCGGCCTGGAAATCTGCCCAGCGCTCGCCGAGTTCCTGGACCTCGCTCACGCTGCGGCCCCGCCACCAGCTGAAGTACCGGGCGTTCGTCACGGATCTTGGTACGCCGTTCCTGGCTGCCGCCCGCAGGCCCTCAAGGAAGTCCTCCGCCTCGGCTTTGCGTGAGTGGCCGGCGTCGAAGCGGAGGAATTCGAAGATGGTGTTGTAGGCGGTGACGGTGCCGTCGATGTCGGTGTAGGCGGCCTGCAAGGGGTTTTCGGATTCTTCCACAGGAAGAATCCTAGGGACCGCTCCGGCAACTGGAAGCCTTCCAGGGGAGGGCACTTTGAGGTGCCCTAGGCACAAAAAAGTGCGTTCTTACGCGCTTATGCGATGTCCGTGAGGATCGAATACGGGGCACAAAACGTCCCCGCAGCAAAGCCTCGAAAGGAAACCAATGCCTACCATCCTCCACATCAACGCCTCTCCGCGCTACGCCAACAGCGACTCCCTGCGGTTGGCCCGGCACTTCATCGACTCCGTCCAGGCTGCCGGTCCGGAGAGCTTTGAGCTGGAGACCCTGAACTTGTTCGACGACGGCGCGTTGCCTGTTTTCGGTCGGATCGCGGCTGCCGCCAAGATGGCTGTCTTCACCGGACAGGACCAGACGACGGAGCAGGTTGCCGCGTGGGAATCCGCCCGCGCTGTGTTCGATCAGTTCGCTTCAGCCGACGCGTATGTCTTCAACATCCCCATGTGGAACTCGGGCGTCCCCTACGTGCTGAAGCAGTGGATCGACATCATCACCCAGCCCGGCTGGAGCTTCGGCTTTGACCCGGAGCAGGGATACCGCGGTCTCATGGAAGGCAAGCAGGCCCTTGCGATCCACACCAGCGGTGTCTACGCCCCGGGTGTTCCGGCCGCTTTCGGCTCCGACTTCAGCAGCACCTTCTTCGCTGACTGGCTGAACTTTGTGGGCATCGAGGACGCAACCCACGTCCGCTTCGCTCCCACTGTCCTGAACGGCGACGTCGATGGCACCCGCAAGGTTGCAGAAGCGGACCTGAGCGACGCCGCAATCGAGTTCGCCGGCAAGCTCATCGTCGCGGGTACCCTCCAGCTCGTCAACGACTAGGAGCTCCCTGTGCGCATCGGCATTTCGGGTACCTATTCCTCGGGCAAGACGTTTACGTCCATGGCCTTGTCCCACTACACGGGGTTGCCCCGCACCAAGGCCAGGACCATGCGGGAAATCCTGCCCGAGGCCGCCCCCGGCAAGACCCTCGAGGAATGCACTGCGGCGGAGCTCATCCAGATGATCGTGACCCGTCACGTGGAGCGTGCTGTATATGAGGACAAGCTCTCGGCCGGTTTCATCTCCGACGGTTCATCGCTGCAGGAATGGATCTACGGGTCCGTGCGGGTTTCCCTCGGGCTGAACCCCAGCGCCTCAGCACACCTGGCGGCGGGGGAGAGCGTGGAGAAGACTCCGGAACTCGCATTCTTCGAAGAGGTGATGACCAGCCTGGGCAACAGCTTCAAGAGGCACGTCAAGAACTCCTTCGATGTGTTCGTGCACCTGAAGAACGAGCTTCCGCTCTCTGCTGATGGACACCGTCCGGTCAACGATCAGTTTCGGAACATGTCCGATGAGATCCTGCAGCACACCATGGACGAGTTGGGCATCCCCTTCCATGTTGTGTCAGGTTCCGTGGAGGAGCGTCTGGTCCGGATTGCTTCCCTGTTCAACCTTGAACCGCGCATGAGTCCCCAGGACGCCACGCGCCTGGCAGCCGAAGAATACGCGCAGCTGGACGTGCGCTCCGAACGGGAGCGGGTCCTGCAGTAACCAGGAAATATCCATTTGGATCCTGCTCACCGGTTCGTCCGGCCATCCGCTGTGCCGTAGCTGCCCAGCGGGTGGCCGGACGCTCGTCTTTTTACTGGAGACCCCATTGCCTACCGACCAGCCCCTTTCCCATCAAGCCCGCTCCAACCACGCCCGCCTTGGCGAGTTCTTCCGCACGCGCCGCGAGCAGACCCGTCCGCAGGATGTCGGGTTACCAGTCAGCCCACGACGCCGGACTCCCGGACTCAGGCGCGAAGAGGTGGCCGTCCTGGCCAATGTTGGGGTCTCCTGGTACACGTGGCTGGAACAGGGACGGGCCATTGGTGCCTCGGAGGAGATCCTCGATGCCATTTCGAACGCACTGCGGCTTAGCCCTGAGGACCGAACCTATGTCCGGCGGCTTGCATCCGGGCGCCGTTCGGGTCCGTCCGGCAATACGGTCAGCACGGCTGGCGGTCAGACTTTGGGACAGGCCGCCGGTCACAACTTCGACGTCGACGACTCCCAGCTTGCGCTGCTGCAGCAGCTGGTGGATGCCATCGCCAATCCCAGTTACATCGCTGACCCCTTCTGGACCGTGGTGGCAATGAATTCCGCGGCCGCAGAAACTTTCGATACCCGTTTGGGTGAAAGCTGCCTCCAACGCTTCTTCACGGATCCAGAGCTTGCCAGGCCCCACGTGCATAAGGAGATGATGGCCCGCTCCATGGTGGCGCAGTTCCGTGCGCAATCAGCCAACTTCCCGGACGATCACCGTTTCGATGCCATGGCACGCGGCCTATGCCAGGTCTCGGAAGCCTTCCGGGAATTATGGCAGCGGCAAGTGGTTGGCGATTCGTACCACGTGGACGTTGTGTACGACCACCCGGCGGTAGGCCGCCTCAGCTTCGCTCCCATGGTGCTGGGTGTCCCGCAGTTTCCTGCCCTCCGTCTTTTTACTTACCTACCCAAAAGCGGAACCGGAACGCAGGCTGCCCTGCAAGGTTTGAACAGGAAAGCAGTGGTCTGAGAATCCCTCTAGTTGCCCACAGCAACCAGACGTAAACTGGCCTTCGGTTCACTACGTTGGTTCGGAGTCCCCATGCTTTGGAAGGTTCTTGTCCGGTTCCTGAAGCCGCACCAGCGGCTGCTGATTGCCGTCGTCGTTTTTCAATTGGCGCAGTCCATCGCGTCTCTTTACCTGCCTACACTCAACGCCGACATCATCGATAACGGCGTTGCTACCGGCGATACCGATTACATCCTGCGCATGGGTGGCCTCATGCTGCTGATCACGCTGTTGCAGATCGCGTGTGCCGTGGTGGCCGTGTACTTCGGCGCGAAGGCGGCCATGGGAATGGGCCGTGACCTAAGGGACGCGATCTTCGCCAGGGTAGGGGAGTTCTCCGAGCAGGAGGTCACCAAATTCGGGGCGCCGTCCTTGATTACACGGTCCACCAACGATGTCCAGCAGGTGCAGCAACTGGTCCTCATGTCCTGCACGCTCATGGTTGCGGCGCCCATGCTCAGTATTGGCGGCGTGATCATGGCCGTGCGGCAGGACGCTCAACTGTCCTGGCTGATCGCGGTTTGCGTACCGGTATTGCTGGTGGCCGTGGGTTTGATCGTGACCCGGATGGTGCCGTTGTTCCGCAAAATGCAGGTTCGCATCGACGCCGTCAACCGTGTCCTGCGCGAGCAACTCACCGGCATCCGCGTGGTCCGCGCTTTCGTGCGTGAAGACATGGAGACCTCCCGGTTCGGCAGGGCGAACGACGACGTCACTGACGTCGCGCTGCGGGCCGGCCGTTTGATGGCGCTCATGTTCCCTGTGGTCATGTTGGTGATGAACATTTCCAGTGTGGCGGTGATCTGGTTCGGCTCGTTCCGGATCGAGGACGGTTCCATGCAGGTAGGCACGCTGATCGCCTTCCTCAGCTACCTCATGCAGATCCTCATGTCCGTCATGATGGCCACGTTCATGGCCGTGATGATCCCCCGCGCGTCCGTTTCTGCCGACAGGATCGGGGAGGTGCTGGAGACCGCCTCAAGCGTCCAGCCGCCGTCGAACCCTGTTACTGGCGGGATCCGCCGCGGCGAACTGGAAATGCGCGACGTCGGATTCGCCTACCCGGGTGCCGAGCAGCCCGTGCTCAGCGGCGTTACCTTCACCGCCCTGGCCGGCCAGACCACGGCAATCATTGGCAGCACGGGCGCCGGGAAGACCACGTTGGTGAACCTGATGCCGCGGCTGTTCGACGCCACTGCGGGAGCCGTACGGATGGACGGCGTGGACATCCGCGATCTGCATCCGGACCTGTTGTGGGGGCATATCGGCCTGGTGCCACAACGGCCATATCTGTTCTCAGGCACCGTCCGCAGCAACCTTCAATACGGCAAACCCGACGCCAGCGACGACGAACTGTGGCAGGCCCTTTCAGTGGCCCAGGCGCGGGACTTTGTTGAAGAGATGGAAGGTGGACTGGATGCGCCCATCTCGCAGGGCGGCACCAACGTTTCCGGCGGGCAACGGCAACGCCTGGCCATTGCCCGGGCACTCGTGAAACAGCCGGAGCTCTATATTTTCGACGATTCCTTCTCCTCGCTGGATACCGCCACGGACGCCCGCCTCCGGCAGGCCCTCAAACACCACACCAACGGCGCCACGCTGGTGATCATCGCCCAGCGCGTCTCCAGCATCGCGGACGCGGACCAGATATTAGTGCTCGACGACGGCAGGATCGTTGGGCAGGGAACACACGATGAGCTGTTGGAGACGTCCGAAACATACAGGGAAATCGTGTCCTCCCAGCTTGCGGCGGAGGAGGCGGCATGAGCGCCATGACAGCAGGTCAACGCGGGCCACAGCGGCCACCCATGGGGCCCCGAGGTGGCGGTCCGTTCAGTGGCATGAACATTCCGGCGGAGAAAGCTTCCAACTTTGGTGCCTCGGCCCGGCGGCTGCTGGGCACTTTGCGGCCTGAGCGGTTCTGGCTGACGCTGGTCCTGGTTTTCGCCGTGGTCAGCGTTACTTTGTCCGTGATTGGGCCCAGGCTGCTGGGCGAAGGAACCAACCTCATCTTCGCCGGCGTGGTGTCCAAACAACTGCCAGCAGGGGTTTCCAAAGCCCAAGTGATCGCAGGCCTTCGCGCCTCCGGCGAGAACAACAAAGCCGACATGCTGAACGCCATGAACCTGACACCCGGCATCGGAATCGACTTCGGTGCGCTGTCATCCGTGCTGCTCTGGGTGCTGGCGCTGTACGTCCTGGCCTCAGCGTTCGGTTGGATGCAGGCGTACGTGCTCAACGGCGTCGTGCAGCGGACCGTGTACAGACTCCGCGAGCGGATCGAAGCGAAAATCCATCGTCTTCCGCTGCGTTATTTCGACTCCATCCAGCGTGGTGAGCTGCTCAGCCGGGTAACCAACGACGTCGACAACATCTCCCAAAGCCTGCAGCAATCCATCAGCCAGGTCGTGTCCTCGCTGCTGACCGTACTGGGCGTGCTGGTGATGATGTTCCTGCTCTCGCCGCTGCTCGCCATCATTGCGTTGGTGACCATCCCGCTCACCCTGGGGACCACGGTGGTGATTGCCAAGCGCTCGCAGAAACTGTTCGTCGCGCAATGGAAAAACACCGGCGAGCTCAACGGGCAGATTGAGGAAACGTACACCGGTCACGCTCTCGTGAAGGTCTTCGGCCGGCAAAACGAAGTCCAAGCGAAGTTCCGCGCCAAGAATAGCGAGCTGTACCAGGCAAGCTTCGGAGCGCAATTCGTGAGCGGCTTGATCATGCCGGCCATGACCTTCATCGGAAACCTGGTGTACGTGGGCATSGCCGTGGTGGGCGGCCTGCAAGTGGCCTCGGGAGCAATGCAGTTGGGTGACGTGCAGGCCTTCATCCAATATTCACGGCAATTCACCATGCCGTTGGCGCAGCTGGGATCCATGGCCAATATGTTGCAGTCGGGCGTTGCCTCGGCGGAACGGGTGTTCGACCTGCTGGATGAGGAAGAAGAATCGGCCGAACCTGCTCCTGTTCCGCGGTCCGGTCCATCGCGTGGGCGGCTCGTGTTCGAGAATGTGTCCTTCCGGTACCTGCCCGACAAGCCACTCATCACGGACCTCAGCCTGGTGGCGGAGCCCGGTCAAAGCATTGCCATCGTTGGGCCGACAGGAGCCGGCAAGACCACCCTGGTGAACCTCATGATGCGCTTCTACGAATTGGACGCCGGACGCATTACCCTCGACGGCGTGGACATCGCCTCCATGTCCCGCCAGGAACTGCGCTCGCGGATGGGGATGGTTCTGCAGGATACGTGGCTGTTCGGCGGCACTATCCGTGACAACATCGCCTATGGTCGGCCCACGGCTTCCGAGCCGGAGATCCTTGAGGCTGCGCAGGCCACCTACGTGGACCGGTTCGTCCGTTCCCTTCCCGAGGGCTACGACACAGTACTCGACGACGAGGGTGGCAATGTCTCTGCCGGTGAGAAGCAGCTGCTCACCATCGCCCGGGCCTTCTTGTCCCGTCCATCGGTCCTGATCCTCGATGAAGCCACCAGCTCGGTGGATACCCGTACCGAGGTTCTGGTGCAGAAAGCCATGAACGCACTGCGCTCTGACCGGACCAGCTTCGTCATCGCGCACCGGCTCTCCACCATCCGCGACGCCGATCTCATCCTGGTGATGGAATCGGGGCAGATCGTGGAACAGGGGACACACGCTGAGCTGCTTGCTGCGGGTGGGGCATACTCACGGCTGTACGAGGCGCAGTTTGCGGCGCCAGYGGCTGAAGAGGTGTGAGCCTTCGGTGGTCAGGAAGCCACGGGGATTAAGGAAGCCGCGAGGGCCGCAGCGCCGTTGCCTCGCCGGCCCTGGCTGGATCCAAGGGCACAGGACTCACCAACACCGCCGGACCCCTGTGGAGTAGTCCCCCGGAGATCACCTGGCAGCGAACCCCACCCCTGCCGCGCATCGCCTTGTGGGCGCCCGGTGCCAGCATCTGGTCCATCCACGCGCAAGGGTGTGCGGGCCTTCCTGCCTTCAGCCGCACGAAGTCGCTGCCAGATTCCAGAATGAACTCATGGCCCAGCAAGGGAGCCAGTTCGGCTCCGCGAAGCACAACGTTTCGCCGCGTTACCAACGGATCGAAGGGCCCGGCGCCCAGTTCGGAGGCAATCGACTCGAGGGCTTCCACCGCGAACACGGTCACTGCGGCGTCCATGTGGGCGGCCTTGCCGAAGAACCTGTCACCCACAATGCCCTTGCCCGCCACGAGCTCGGCCTCCTCAGCGTCCGTCGTCGGAACATCCGCGGCGCCTTCGCGGGCGCGGCCAAAATAGGCGTGCGCCGGCGACACCAAAAGATGCAGCACCTCGACGTCGTACCTGTACTCAGCGGTCATCATTCAACGCTAATGCCTCCGGGCTCGGAACGGCAGCGCTCTATGCCGTACGCCACAGCGCTAACTCCGCCCCCGAAGATACAGTGGCACGGTGAACTTTGCCGTGGCCCCTGATGGCGCTGAACTCGCCTGGACGTCCCAAGGCGACGGCGAACCAATGCTGTTGATTGCAGGCCAAGCGACCGCGATGGACGGTTGGGGCCCGACGGCGGAGCTTCTATCCCGCTCTTACCGCGTCATTCGCTTCGATCACCGCGGCGTTGGCCGCAGCAGCAAGGGTGACGCCGGCCGTTACACGACGAGGCTGATGGCGGCAGATGCAGCCGAGGTCCTCAAAGCTGCAGGCGTTGATTCAGCACACGTGTACGGCCACTCCATGGGTGGGCGCGTAGCGCAGTGGTTGGCCATCGACTACCCGGAGAAAGTGAGGACGCTGATCTTGGCCGCCACGAGTGGAGGCAAGTGGCCAGGCGAGGGTACCGATCCCGACAAAGCTGCTCTGCAGGCACTGGTCAGCGGGGATATGGACCGCCTGGTACCCCTGTTCTTTAATGAGGACTGGGCGCGCAACAATCCGGAGGCCACGCACACCTTCTTCTCCTCCCATGCTTCAGCCTGGGCCAAGGCGCGTCATTTCAAGGCCAGTCGTGAGCACGATTCGTGGAGCCGGCTCGGCGATATCAAAGCCCCCACTCTGATAATTCACGGCACCGAGGATGCTCCTACGCCATTACCCAACGCCGTCCTCCTCCGCGAGCATATCTGCCGTTCGGTATTGGTGAGGGTTCCCGGGGCGGGGCATGGCCTGCATCTGGACCACCCGGAGACCATTGACTGGATCCGGCAATTCATCACCAAAAAAGGCGCCTAGTTCCCGACGGCGCGGGGCTATACGGCTTTCCCGTCAAGGTGCCGGACCAAAGCGTCCACAATTGGCAGTTGCCCTTTGACGAGCTTGGTCCTGGCTGTTGCTTCTCCAAACCACCGTGCGTCGTCTATTTCCGGAAATTCCTTGATGGAGCCGGATCCCTTAGGCCATTCCATAGGAAAGGTGTTGCTGACGATCTCATCGGGCTGGAAGGAGTCTGCTTCTGCTGCGAAGGCGGTGATGAGTTTGCCGGAGGGCTGTTTGAAAACCCCCAACAACTCGTAGTCAGCAGGTGGCGGCGGAGTCCCAATTTCCTCGATAAATTCGCGTCGGGCGGCAACCAATGGGTCTTCGTCCTCAAGGAATTCGCCCTTGGGAATTGACCAGGCGTGTTCGTCCTTGTGCGCCCAGAAAGGTCCACCCATGTGGGCAATCCAAAGTTCCAGCTCTCCCGTGGAACCGTGCCGGTAGAGCAGGATTCCCGCGCTGCGAATCGTGATGTGACCTCCCGGCGTCATGAATTGAATGCGAAATGAAAGGGCTAAGCCAAGATTACTCCCGGCCAGGCGGCCGTTATCCAATTGATGGCATATCCCGGATTTTGGTTCTTCAATTCGCTTCCTAAGGACCCATGTCTACTTGATAATCGAGGAACTGCACGTTCCTGGTGGGGGTGGAATGTTGTTGCGGTCTCCGGTTTTTGCCGGGGACGAGTCTGGGCGCATCAATGGAGGCATGGCTATGGCATGGTCAGTAGGGCTCGTTCCGCATGGGCGAAGAAAAGCAGCAGGTTTGGCCGTCGTGCTGGCGGTGGGTTTATCAATGCTCACTGGAACAGGCCCATCACACGCGGCCGATACAACCCCCATGGCTGAGGACCCTGGCCCTGTGGGCAGCTTTGCCTGGAAGGGTTTCAACTGGCAGAAGCGTTTCTGGGGTGGGGCCCCGATGTACAACGCGAGCTGGGACGCAAACAACGTGAGCAACCCCGACGCCAACGGGTACGTCAAACTGTCCATCACCAACCCCACCGGCTCGGCTCCCAAGGGCGCGGAGTTCCAATCCACACGGGAGGGTTTCGGCTACGGAACGTACAGCACCACTGTGGAAAAGGACGTTAGCGCGCTCCAGAAGGAAGTGGTCTGGGGTTGCCTCTTCACCTATGACCCCGCGGCCGAACCTGGCTACACGGAGATCGACCTCTGTGAGGCGTCCGCTTGGGGAGGCGGGGCTGCTTATGGCCAGAACTGGCCTGTTACTCAGGGCCACGGCTATTGGTTTGATGCCACGCTGCCTCCTGGGCAGGGCAACAATACGGTCACCTTCGATGTCACGAATGCCCCGATCCTCACCCACAGGATGGTCTGGGAGCCAGGCAAGCTCACGTTCGAGACGTTTGCCGGGGAGGGCTACGGAGGAACGCTGCTGAAGCGGACGGTCCTGCAAGGCTCCACAGTTCCAGTTCCGGCCAACGAACAGATCCACTTCAACCTATGGGTTACCGGGGGCGGTGGGGGTGATGCAGCCCATGTTGCACCTGAATCCGTCACCATTCGTGATTTCTCGTTTGTTCCGGGCATCCCGTTGACAGCGCCAATACCTACTATCTCCGGAACGGCGGCAGTTGGATCAACGCTGACTGCCAATCCAGGCGCGTGGACCAGCGGAACTGCATTGACTTATCAGTGGTACAAGAACGGAACGGCAATCGCTGGCGCAACAACCGCCACCCGGGCCCTTGCGGCTGCGGATCAGGGCGCCACGTTGACCGTGCGGGTTACGGGCACCAAGGCCGGTTATGCCACGACTACCAAGGAATCGGCGCCCACGGCTGCCGTGGTGGCCGGTACACTGCTTGCACCCACTCCCACCGTCACGGGGACGCTCACCGTTGGCTCCACGCTGACGGCCAACCCGGGGACGTGGACCTCAGGAACTACGCTGACGTACCAGTGGTACCGCTCCGGTGTGGCGATCGCGGGGGCAACAGGCAAGACCTACGTTCTGTTGAGCGTCGACCAAGCACACACCATGCGAGTTCGGGTTACCGGAACGAAGGCCGGGTACACCACCGTATCCAAGTATTCGGCTGATACGGCGCTCGTTAGTTAACGAACGGGGGGGTTATAACAACAAACCCGCGGTTGTGTCGCGCTGGGGGCGTGATCCGACACAACTGCGGGTTTGCTGGGCTTGCTAGTTTTTCTGCGCGCGGACCGGGACGATCCTCTTGATGGCCAGGCCAAGGGCCAGCATGGCGAAGGCGGCCAGTGCGAACCAGAAGAGGTCCCCGGCGCCGGTCATGGCAAGAGTGCCGGAGCCGGCCCCTCCTGCAATTGCTGCGCCTACGGATCCTGCTGGGTTGTTGTACATGAGTCGTTTACCAAACTTTCTTTCTGTTGAGTGCGGCGTCCAGGTAGGCCTTGGCGTGGACTGCCTGGAGGAAAACGTCGATGACGGTTTCGTACATGGTTGCGGCAAGCAACATGTACCTCCAGCCCCGGAAACGCAGAGTTACTATGCGTTCCAGGACGAAGATGCAGGTGACGGCGAGCCAGAATGGGTGGAGGTTCAGTCCCATTCCGCTGGTCAGGGCAAAGACGATGGATCCGAGGTAGGCCAGGGTTACCAGGACGCCAAGCATGGAGAGGAACTGCCGTCCCCAATAGGCCCTGGTCACTTTGGTCCACCCGTACTGCACGCAGTTCTCCACGGCTCCGCGCTTCCAGCGGAGCCGCTGCGCCCAAAGTTCCCGCCACGTCGGCATGACTTCGGTGACCAGCATGCAGTTGGACGGTGAAGCTATGCGGTATCCGAGGGTGAGGAGTGCAAAGGACAATTCGTTGTCTTCGGTCAGCACGGATGTGTCGTAGACGCCGCCCTCGCCGTTGCCGGAAGGAAGGGAACCGCTCAACCGTGCCGCGACGACGTTCCGCAGGGTCTTTATACGGAAGAGTGCCGCGGTCCCCGTGACCACCAGGCACCTGCCGTGGAGCCGCTTCACATCCCGGGCGTACCGGGCGTACTCATTTCGCTGCAGGTGTCCGACGAATCCGCCTCCCGGCCCACCGCTGAACACTCCACCCACCGCCCCCAACAGTTCGTCCTTGAGGAGGTTGTTGGTGGCGTTCTCGATGAAGTCCGGGGCAAGCTGCGAATCGGCGTCCTGGACCAGAATCAGGTCTTCGGGATCGGCTCCGGGAAGAAGCTGCCCCAGAGCGAAGTTCAGGGCGCCGGCCTTCTTATCCCTGTTGCCAACAGTGCGGAGGACTTCGACGCCCTGGGCAAGGGCGAGTTCTTCAGTATCGTCAGTGCAGTTATCGGCCACCACGATCACACGATCCGGGCGTTTGGTCTGGTTGTTCAGCGAGATGAGGGTTTCGGTAATGCCGGCGGATTCGTTGTGTGCCGGGACCAGAACCGTGACCACACCACCGGGGGCACGGTGGGATCCCCGTGGTGCAGCAGTTGTCTCTGAAATGACGGCCCGATGCATCCGGGATTCCTCCGTTCGAACTCGAAGTGGTGTTTCACTTAGAGTTTCAACGGAAACGCAAGAAACCTGTCCGCAAAGCATCAAGGAAGTCTCAAGGTTTGATCAGGAGTTCCCTGACGCCGTCACGATTCAGAAAACGCAAGAGGACGACGCCGGGAGGTTCCGGCGTCGTCCTCTTGTGGTGAGTTTGAGCTGCTTAGCGGCTCAGGCTAACGGTGAAGGTTTTCGGTCCGCTGAGCGTTACTGCAATGCCGCAGTTTTCGGCAGCGGCGCGAGGGGAAAGATCCCGGATGGCGGCGTCGATGGTGTGGTCGATCGCCGACTTGTCCCAGATTTTCAGCGTGATGGAGTCAGTATGTGTCGTCATTGTCAGTACTTTCACTCAGGCCGTTAACAGCCCCAAGCTTCTTCGCAGGGGCCGCATCCTCGTCGGTGAGGATTGCTGATTCAGCTTGTATGGGAAGCGAGTTCCCTCATTCATGGTTCATGCTCCCTACCGCGATTGACAAGCCGATCCGGCCAAGTGTGACCGATTACACGTTGGAAGTTACTCCGTGTAACCCGTGCTGATGCTCTGCTCGCGCCAACGATCCACTTCGGCTCGCTGGGCTTCCTCCACCGCACCGTAGGCGTAGACTGCATCGGCACCCAGCAGCAGGAACGCGGGCGTCTCAGCTGCTTCGACGGCGGCGATGATCACCTCTGCTGCTTTGTCCGGGTCGCCCTGCTGCGTGCCGTGGACCGTGTCGTGTTCCTTGCGGCGTTTGCCCGCAGTCTCGGCGTAATCCTCAATTGTCCGCGCCGACTGGGTGAGTGAACGCCCCGCAAAGTCGGTACGGAACGCCCCGGGCTCCACCACTGTCACGGAGATCCCCAGAGGCTTCAGTTCCTTCTGCAGTGAGCCGGACAGTCCCTCCAGTGCAGCCTTCGACGCTGAGTAATAGCCGGAACCGGGCGGGCAGATCCGGGCGCCGATGGAGGAAATATTCACGATCGCACCCGATCGGCGCAAGCGCATGCCCGGCAGGACGGCCTTGATCATGGCGACCGGACCAAAAACGTTGGTGTCGAACAACGCCCGGACGTCGCCGTCGTCCCCTCTTCAATCGCTGCGCGGTAACCGTAACCGGCATTGTTGACCAGGACGTCCACCGCGCCAAAACGGTCCTCGGCCTGCTGCACGGCGGCTTCTACCTGAGACTGTTCGGTGACATCCAGCGCCACGGCCAGGGCCGTCGTCGGGAACTCGGTGGTCAGCTCCTGCAGTTTGGAGACGTCGCGGGCGGTGACGACGGCGTTATCGCCCCGTGCGAGCACGGCTTGGGCAAGTGCGCGGCCGAGTCCGGTGGAGCAGCCTGTGATGAGCCAGGTAGTCATGACGTTCCTTTCATAGGTGGACCACTCAGGCGTGCCGCCCGGATCGTGGTGATCCGGGCGGCACTTGGTTGTTGTTTCGTAAGGTGGCTTCTACCGCTGGCCGGGCAGCCCACCCATCGGTGGGATGTAGCCCGGGCCGAAACCCTCGTCGTCCTTCCGTTCCGCGGCACTGCGTGTATCGCTGTCCGCTGTCTCGTCGGAATCGCCGTCCAGATCTGCCAGGCCGTTGGTCTGATCGAAGGCGTGCGTAATGGGGTCTACGATCGGGACGTCGCCGGGCTTATCAGTGCCGGCCTCGGTTGCGGCCGCTGTTGTGGCCCCGGTTGCTGCGGTGGTGCTGGCCGCTGTGCCGGTTGTCGTAGTGTCCGTCGTCCCCGTGGTGCCCATATCAGCATCCCGTTGGGGTGTCTTCTTCTCGATGTACTCCTTGAACTTCTTCAAGTCCGACTCCGCCTGCCTTTCAACCACATGCAGTTTGTCGCCGAGGAATTCAAGGACGCCGTGAGGCTCGTATTCGAGTGACAGATGCAAGGACGTCTGGCTCGGGCCAGCTTCCTTGAAGTCCACCCACCCGGCATTCTTGGCACCTTCCACCGCGGCCCATGCCACGGCCCGGTCCATGTCCTGCTGAACGATCTTCGCTTCCCAGCGGCGATGGACGCCAGCGATTTCGGCCACCCATTCCAGACGGTCATCGCTCAGCCGCGTCACGCGTTCCACTCCGCCCATGAAACGGGGGAATTCCTCGAACCGCGTCCACTGTCTGTAGGCCGTACTTACCGGAACGTTGACCATGATGGTTTTGTCGACTTTCGTGGTCATAATGTCCTCCTCCTCTGACTCGCTACCATATTTGTCAGCATACTTACAATATCGAGCTTTGAGCGGAGTAACCAGAGGTTCCCGATACCTGCTGGAAGTGGTGGCGTCAGGAGCCAGCGGGACTTACGACGCCGGGCCCTCCTCCCCGTGCAGCGCACCTCCGACGAGGGCCAGGTTTTGGATGACGGCCAGGCCGAACTGGGCGGTGTCGTTGGTGGAAACAGTGGGGGCTTCGTCGACTGGTTGAAGGACATGTGGCGGCAGGATCTTCTTCAAGGTGAAGGCCTCGGCATGGTTCAGGTTCTCCCCGCCCTGGGCAAAGCTCTCCCATGCCAGCTCCGCCAAATCAGGAGACCCGAGTCGAGCCGCGGCGTAGGCAGTGAGTCGGCTGTGCGCCTGAGTCAGGTAGATGCCTGCAAGGGGCTGCCCCACTTCGGCGGCTTGCTCCTCCGGCGAAGCCAGGAACAGCCTGCAGTATTGCAGCCACGCCTTCTCAAAGGACGCGTCCGGCACCAGGCTGATCAGTTCGCTGCAGATTTCCACCAAACCGAACACGGCACTCAGGTGCGAAACGCTGATGGCTTCCCTGCCGGCGTCGAACCTTCCCTGGTCGAGGTCGTAGAGCGCCTCGCCCGTGAGGAAGCCGTACTTCAGGGCGCCGATATCGGCCATGGTTCCCAGGAGGCGGTCGCGTGAGCGGGGGTTTCCGGTGCGTTCCCAATCCGTGAGCCAGGTGGCTGCGAGCGAGCTCCAGTCTGTACCCAGCCCGACGCCCAAGGCCCCACGGTCCGGGCGGTAGGTATCGGCGTCGGGACGGACTTTGCGGACGGGGTCCAGGCCCAGGAAGTTCTGGTCGCTGTCCACGAGTTCGGTGAGGAGATCGCCGGTGCGCTCATCCGCGGTCAGGTAATAGTAGAAGCGTCGGTAGGCCGGGGTGCTGATTCGAAGCTGCTTGGCGCTGCAACCCCAGTGCTGCACGTTGTGCCGCGAGCCCAGGCCGCGCCATGGGCCAAGGTGGTACACATCCACTTCACCGGTGTGGCGGGTCATGGCCTCGGCGAAGCGGAAGACGTCGGCGCGACCCGACCGGAGGTACGTGTACCAAAGCCAGAGGTCGGGCGAGAGTTCCGAGTTGTCCCAGGCGTAACCGCCGACGTCGTACCGCCAGACATGCCGATCGGAGTCGTAGGTGTGCATGACGTCGCCGTAGTTCCAGAACCCGTACCAGTGGCGCTGTTCCGTTTGGCCCTGGTAGAAGTCGAACAGGAAGTCCAACTTGTCTTCCAGCTCTGCCCGGGCCGGGGTGCTGCGGTCCACGGGGGACCAGTCGCCGAAGACGCCGGCGGCGTGCAGGTACTGGGGGGACGGCTGCAGAAGCGGGGGAGTGGACGCCGACAGGGCATCGGCGGCGAGGCTTTCCGTGGAGGGCGTGGCTTGGTAGGCGAACAGGGTCAGCTCGTGGGTGCGGGCGATTCCGGTGGGATTGCCGAAGCCGGGCTCGTAATCCTCGTACGTGATCTCCAAGCCCTCGAGTTGTTCCTCAAAGGTGTCCTGGCCGAGGCCATCGTGGTAGAAGCGGAGGTCCATGGGCTGGGCTTCAGGGGAGTAGAGCCAAGCCGTCATCGTGGCCTCGGACGTTGCGGCGCCGCGGATGTCCAGCTGGCCAGGATGCGACTGCCAGAAATCCCTGACGCCAATCCCGAATCCACCCCTCAGGTCACTGAGCGAACAGAAACCGGACGAGCGCGTGCCGCCGGAAATGCCCACCCAGCCGCGGCCGGGAGCGGTACGTTTCCGCAGCTCAAAGCCGTCGGCGCTCAACTGAGTCAGCGTGTAGTCGTTCCACGACGGGATGAGATGCAGCCGTTCGGAAACCAGCGGGCTCCATTCGCTGAGCGGCGGCGTGGGTTCTCCGGCAATTTGGGCTTGGCGTATGGGCTCGCCCGGATCCCGTCGCAGGCCCGTCAACCCGCGGACCGCTTCAACGAGGAATCCGCCGTCCGCGCCGGCGATCCGGACGTGACGATCGTGCATTTCGCTTTCGAGCGGGACGCTGAACTGGACGCCCAGCCCGGCGAGGAAGTCCTTGTCAGCCTCGCCGTCCCAAATGAACGAATGCATCATCCGGATGCTCCGCGCGCCGGCATAGAAGTAGAAGCGGACGGTGAACGGAAGCCATTCCCTTTCGCTCCGGTCCGCCCGATGACGGCCTTCCAGGCGCACGACTGCCCGAACAGGCCCGCGCTGTTCCACTGTCAGGGAAGTGACCTGGCCAGTGAAACCTTCGCGCGTTGTGCTGCCAGCTCCCTCGCCCAGCCCGGTCTGGAGAAGACTTACGAGCCTGCCGTCCTTCGCCACCACGGAACCTTCGCGTGTCAGCGTGCTGAACAGCGTGGGGCCTGATCGGGGGAGCACCATTTCCAAGGTCCCGGTGGAGACTGTTACGGCCTCGTCAGTTTCAGTGACCGTCACCTCAGGTGAGTGTTCGACGGCGGCTGCCCGGCCGCCGTCGTGCTCTTCCGGTGGATGCACGGTGCCGTTGTCGGTGGTGACTCTGTAGGCGGCCGACGGCTTATCGCTTGCGCCGACCGCTACGCCCGCCCACTTGAGCGAGCCGTCCGGCCAAGTGGCGAGCGGCCAGGTTTGGGCGTTGACGGCCTCGCCGGTGGCATCGAAAACGGCCAGCTCTTCCGGACCCCGCACGGTACCCCGCGGAAAGGGCATCCCCCACGTTGTCCCACTGCTAAGTCCCGCGGGCGGTTCGTCGTCGAGCCACGTGATCTGGGCGTGCTGAGTCATGTTCGATTCCACCTAAGGTTTCGGAAAGCGCTTTCTTTGGTACGTTTCAAAAACTTACCTCCGGGTGTCGTGAGCCGCAAGGGGTGACCGGGCTTTGGTCTCGCGACGTCACTGCCCGGGCGCCACCCAGAAAGCACCTCGACACCGGGACCCACGTGGCGGGGGATGCATTCGAGGGTCGCCCATCAATTCCCGCGGCGCGTGGGTGCTTGAGCCGGAATCCGGCTGTTCTGACCCCAAAGAAAAAACCGGCGACGGCGGGAGTGTCGCGCCGTCGTCGGCGTATCGTTTAAATCCCGGCCGCCTCTTGAAACGGACTTGTGTCATGGCGCGATTGATCATCATGGGCCCTCCAGGTTCCGGCAAAGGCACGCAGGCGGAAGTGATCGCGCGGCATTTCTCGATCCCCGCCATCTCTACGGGAGACCTTTTCCGCGCACATGTTCGGGACAAGACCGAACTTGGCACAGAAGCCGGCGAGTACATGGACCGGGGTGAGTTTGTTCCGGACCACGTCACCACGGCTATGCTTCGTCAGCGACTGGAGGACACCGATACAGGTAACGGGTTCCTACTGGACGGCTACCCGCGGACTGTCATCCAAATTGGCGCCCTGGATGAGATTCTGGCCGCAAAACAACAGACGCTTGAAGTGGTTCTTGTACTGACAGTGGAGGATGCCGAGCTCGTTGCCCGCATGCTTCAACGGGCTCAGGAACAGGGCCGCAGCGACGATACCGAACCCGTGATTCAGCGCCGGCTGGAGCTTTACCGGGATGAGACCCAGCCTGTGGTGACTGCGTACACGCAACGCGGAATCCTGTTGATGGTGGACGGCTCCGGCGATCGGGAATCGATTACGGCTGCTGCGATCGCTGCGGTGGAAGCGGCGCTGGCAGGACTTCGTCAGTGACGTGGTCAGCCGGAACGGTCGCCGATTAGAGGGCGAAGTGCTGCCGCTTAGACGGCCCCGTGGCCGGCAGCCACTTCCTCGCCGGCCCTGACCGGCCCTGGTGGAGTTCCGTCCCCGAACGGGCGCCCGCCAAGCGATTCCCTTCCGTGCGGGGTCAGCCAACCGGAGAGGTCCGGTCCCATGGGGACGATGCGTGTGGGATTAATGTCCTCGTGCACTATGTAGTAGTGCTGCTTGATCTGGACGAAGTCGATCGTGTCCCCGAAACCCGGCGTTTGGAACAGATCCCTGGCATACGCCCATAGCGTCGGCATTTCGCTGAGCTTGTTTCGATTGCATTTGAAATGCCCGTGGTAGACCGCATCAAAGCGAGCCAAGGTAGTGAACAGCCTGACATCCGCCTCGGTGATGGTGTCACCCACGAGGTATCTCTGGTTTGCCAGCCGTTCCTCGAGCCAGTCCAAGGCGCTCCACAGGCGGACATAGGCGGCTTCGTAAGCCTCCTGGGACCCTGCGAAGCCGCACTTATAGACCCCATTGTTGACCTCGGTGAAGACGCGCTTGTTGACCGTGTCGATTTCCTCGCGCAGGTGCTCCGGATAGAGCTGTGGTGCGCCCGGACGGTGGAACTCTGCCCATTCTGTGGAGAAGTCGAGCGTGATCTGGGGGTAGTTGTTGGTCACGACGGCCCCGCTGGGGATGTCCACGATTGCCGGAACCGTGATGCCGCGGGGATAGTCCGGAAAGCGGCGGAAGTACGCCTCCTGTAGCCGCTCGATTCCCAGTACTGGATCTTTTCCGTCAGCATCCAAATCAAAGGTCCAGGACCTGGCGTCGTGGGTAGGGCCCGGCTGTCCGAGGCTGATGACGTGCTCCAGGCCCAGAAGCCTGCGGACGATGACCGAACGGTTGGCCCACGGACAGGCCCGGGCTGCTATCAGTCTGTACCTACCTGGCTCTACCGGCCAGCCGGGTTCATCGTTCGGGCCGGGAGTGCCCTCGCGGGTGATCCGGTCCTCGATGTAGTTGGTATCCCGATTGAACTCGCTGCCGGTGACGTAGGAGCCTCGTGTGCTGTGTTCGTCCATTGTGCGGGTTTCTTCATCCATTGCTTCAGACTATGTCCACGCACATGGAGTCCTCAACGATCCCACTCCCTGCAGAAGTTCCCATTGGTCGCCACATGACGCTGCCTGTTCACAGGTTTTGTCACAAGAATCACATCATCTTGTCATTGCACGTGACAACATTCCTACGCTGGAGAAGCCAGTGTTCCCGAGCCTTAGGAAATTCCAGTGCCGCAAACAAACGACTCCGCTTCCATCTCCACCGACTCCCACAGCCCGCCCGGAAGCCGGGCCAAAGCACCCAAGCCGAGCTTCCTCAGCAACCTTGGAGCCGACCTCCCCGCATCCCTCGTCGTCTTCCTTGTTGCCCTTCCGCTCTCGCTCGGTATCGCCGCCGCCTCCGGAGCACCCGTCATGGCCGGGCTTATTGCGGCAGCCATCGGAGGAATCGTCGCTGGCAGCCTCGGCGGCTCCCCATTGCAGGTGAGCGGCCCCGCCGCTGGACTGACCGTCGTCGTCGCCGGGTTGGTTGACGAGTTCGGTTGGCAGGTGACGTGCGCCATTACCGCAGCCGCCGGCGTCGTGCAGCTGTTGCTGGGTATCAGCCGCGTAGGCCGGGCCGCGCTGGCAGTTTCGCCCGTAGTGGTCAAGGCGATGCTGGCTGGCATCGGCATCACGATCATCCTGCAGCAGTTGCATGTGCTGCTCGGTGGGAAGGCGGCCGGGTCCGCCGTCGAAAATCTGACCGCACTTCCAGCGGCCATCACCAATGTCGAGCTGCACTCCGCCCTTCTCGGCCTGGCAGTTGTTGCCATCCTCCTTGCCTGGAAATATCTGCCCACTGCAGTGCAGAAGATTCCCGGCCCGCTGGCGGCGGTGGTCGCTGTCACCGCTTTGTCTGCAGCTGTTGCGCCCAGCGTCGAGCGCATCAGCTTCAGCGGTTCGCTGTTCGACGCCGTGGCCCTGCCCAGCTTGCCCGACGGCAACTGGCGCGCCGCAGCCATGGCAGTCATCACGGTAGCCCTGATCGCGAGCATCGAATCGCTGCTGTCCGCCGTTGCCGTCGACAAGATGCATGCGGGCACGCGCACCAACCTCAATCGGGAACTCGTCGGACAAGGCTCCGCCAACATGGTCTCGGGAATGCTCGGAGGCCTCCCGGTGACAGGCGTGATCGTCCGCAGCGCCACCAACGTTGAGGCCGGCGCCGCGAGCCGGACGTCCGCCATCCTGCACGGTGTGTGGGTCCTGGTGTTCTCGGCACTGTTTGCCGGTCTCATCCAGCTGATTCCCTTGTCAGTTCTTGCGGGCTTGTTGCTCGTCATCGGCGCCAAGCTCATCAAGGTCGCCGACATCAAAACGAGCCTCCGCACCGGCGACCTCCTGGTCTACGTGGTCACGCTCGCGTGCGTTGTTGTGCTGAACCTGCTCGAAGGCGTCATTATCGGTCTCGCCCTCGCGGCCCTCTGCGTGTTGTGGCGGGTACTCCGTGCCCAGATCCACGCCCATGCCCCGGCCGGGGAGCAGCTGCCGTGGCGCGTCACGATCGCCGGCTCCTGCAGCTTCTTCGCCTTGCCCCGACTGAACCGCGTCCTGCACTCCGTTCCCGAGGGCCAGGACGTAGTGGTTGAACTCAACGCCGATTACCTGGATCACGCGTTCCGCGAGGCGCTGGTTGCCTGGCAGACGCAACACCGCTCCAGCGGCGCCTCGGTGGTGCTGGAGGAACACGGAACCACCGCATTCACCGACGCCGCGGACAACACTCCACAGCGTCAGGATCCACGTGAATTCCCGCTGCCACCCAGGACTTCCTGGCAGTCGTCGCCCGTGGGTGATGCCCACCAGGAAGCGCACGACGACGGCGGGCAGCTTCCGCTGCGGTCGATCCTCCTTGGCATCGACAAATACCATCGGCGGTACGCAGACAAGGTTCGCCCACTGGTACAGGAACTGACCGAGGGGCAGAACCCGGACACACTGTTTGTTGCCTGCGTCGACTCCCGGGTCAATCCGAACCTCATCACCAGCAGCGGCCCCGGAGACCTTCTGACACTGCGGAATATTGGCAACGTAGTGTGCCCTGACGGACGGGATGCCTCGATCGACTCAGCACTGGCATTCGCGGTGAAGGGCTTGTCCGTGGACTCGATCGTGATCTGCGGCCACTCCAACTGTGGCGCGATGAAGGCCGTTATTGCYGACGCCGAGGGTGCGTTCGCAGCCTTGGGCGCGGGCTTCGATACGTGGTTGGAGCACGCCCGGCCGAGCTACACCGCGCTGTTGGATGGCCATCCTGTCGCCCTCGCTGCCGAAGCTGAAGGTTACAGCCGCCTCGACCAGCTAAGCATGGTGAACGTCGCCGTCCAGCTCCAGAAACTCGAAGAGCATCCGGTCACCGGGCCGGCCTTGGCATCCGGGCAAGTGCAAGCCACAGGCTTGTTCTACGACATCTGCACGGCCAGGGTGGTCCTTGTTACTCCTGAGGGCATCGAGCAACTGGATCCGAGCATGGCCGTTCACTAGCCTGCCAGCTAGCCTGCGTTGCTCCATCACCTGCTTTGAGCTGACAGTGGCCCCGACACGCCGCTAATCCCGGCGTGTCGGGGCCGCCCGGCGATCAAAGGGGGTGATGAAGCAACAGGGCTGCGGCGCTGGTGGAACGAGGGAGCCTCCTGAACCAGCGAGCCTAGCGGTCCGTGAGCAGCAGGACGTTCCCGTCGGGGTCCCGGACTGTGAAGAACAGGCAGGTGTCCGGATCGCCCTCCACCACTGACACGCCGTGTCCATTCCTGAGCAAGCGATCCCGCATGCCCGTGAGGTCCTCCACCAGGAAACCGCAGGTCGCCCATGCCAGCCCGGGCTCAGCCGCGATCCCACTGAGCGGACCCATCAGCGTAACTGTGGCACCGCCGTCGCCCGTTAGAACTGCCGTCCACTCCGAAACGGTGACAGTCCGAAGCATCAGGTGCTCCGAATACCACTTGGCTGCCTGGCCCGGATCCGAGACCGGAATGAATGCATTGGAAACAGTAGTCACGCGCGGCCCTTCCTGTGGAGGTATTTGGATCGAGAGTAGCGCTTAGCCCTCCCCGCGGCCCAGCAAAGTGCGGAATACTGGAGCCGGAACCACGATTTCCGGCAGGAGAGGACTGCCGTGCGAGGAGGTGGCGAAACGTGAACGCCGAGAACAACGCCTTCAGACGGAAGCTCGAGCGGGGCGCGGAATTGCGGGCCGTCCGCTCATGGGGCGGTAATGCCGAGGAAGACGCAGAGCTCGAGGCGGCCGAGGCGGAAGAGCGGGAGAAACGCCGGAAGGTGGACGACGCCGCGCGGGTGGAATATTTGATCCGGGACGCCATGAACCAGGGCAAGTTCGACAACCTCAAATACGCTGGCAAGCCGATCCCGGGTCTGGGCGAGCACTATGATCCGGACTGGTGGGTCAAAGGTCTGATCCAGCGTGAGCGACTCAGCGGGATCGGGCCGCCAGCAATTCTGCTACGGATCGAGGACGCGGAACTCGACGCGAAGCTGGACCAGCAGTACACGGAGAAGCAGGTCCGCGACATCCTTGAGGACTTCAACAAGCGAGTGGTTGAGGCCCGTCGCCAACTCCAGGGTGGGCCGCCAGTGACCACCAAGCTGCGGGATGTTGACGCCGAGCTGGAACGATGGCGCGAGCGGCGGGCTGCGGCAGCTCCACCTGAGCCGGACCGGGAGGAACCAATCAAGCGAACGTGGTGGCAGCGGCTCTGGAACGGCTTCGGCTAACCCAACCAACTGTGAGACGGCACAAACAGCAGCCGACGGCGGGACCTGGGTTCCGCCGTCGGCTGCTGTTCTGAATGTGGGGCCGCTAGGCGAAGCTGTCTTCCTTTGCCTGCTCCGACTCTTTGCGTCCACCCTTGATCAGCGACGATAGGTGGGCCTGCTGCTGGCGGAAGTGTCCATGGGCTGTGAGGCCGAACTCGTAGGCCGATTCTGCGTGCTGGGTGAGGTCCACTCCTGCAACTTCGTGTTCGTGGGCCACGCGGAAGCCGATGGTCTTGTGAATAGCACGGCCGATCAGCAGGGTGCCCAGGCCGGAGAGGGCGATGGTGAGCAGCACGGCAACGGTCTGCGCCACGAGTTGCTGCACTCCGCCGCCGTAAAGGAGGCCGCCGGCCACGCCTTCGGTGGGAAAGGCAACGAAGCCAAGAGAGAGCGTGCCGATCACGCCAGCGCCAAAGTGCACGCCCACGACGTCAAGGGAATCGTCGAAACCGAACTTGTACTTCAGGTCCACAAACACGGCACAGGCGGCACCTGCAACGAGTCCCAGGCCAAGTGCCGCGAGCGGGGTGATGTTGGCGCAGGAAGGGGTGATGGCGACCAAGCCGGCAACAACGCCGGAGGCCGCGCCCAGTGATGTCGGGTGTCCGTGGCGGATCTTTTCCGTGACCAACCAGCTCAGCATCGCCGCGGCCGGAGCCACCAGCGTGTTGACCCAGATCAGGCCTGCCTGCTCAACAGTGGTTGCAGCACCGCCGTTGAAGCCAAACCAACCGAACCAGAGGATTGCTGCGCCGATCATGATGAACGGGACGTTGTGAGGGCGGTGGTTGGGGTCTTTGGCGAATCCGTGACGCTTTCCCACGATCAATGCGAGGACGAAAGCGGCGGTACCTGAACTGACCTCAACTACGGCACCGCCGGCGAAGTCGATCACCTGGCCGAAGATCTGCGTGACGGCTCCACCTGCGCTCATCAAGCCGCCGCCCCAGACCATGTAAGCCAGCGGGCAGTAGACCACGGTGACCCAGATCGGGACGAAGAGCGCCCATGCGCTGAACTTGGCGCGGTCGGCGATGGCGCCGCTGATGAGTGCCACGGTGATGATGGCGAAGGTAGCGGCGAAGACTGCCTTGAGGAGGTCGGGCGAACCTATGAGGTCCTGGAGGCCGAAGTGCGCGAACGGGTTGCCGAACAGTCCGAGGAAGCCGTCGCCGGTGGTCATCGAGTAACCCCACAAGACCCACACGACGCCCACAATGCCTGCAGAGATAAAGCTCATCATGATCATGTTGAGCGCTGCCTTGGCGCGTGTCATGCCGCCATAGAACAGGCCGAGGCCCGGAGTCATGAAAAGCACCATTGCCGATGACAACATCAGCCAGACGTGTTGCGCAGAGATCTCCACCTGCGTTCCCTTCTGATCAAGCCTGTCCGAAACGGGCCCGTTGATGCACGGCCCGCACTACCCCCCGATCAATATTCGGTGAGCTATGTTTCCGACTCGGAAGAGCTAAGTTGCAGGTAAGTTACAGAAACCCCACCTTCATGAAGATCACGTGACTGGCATGTTTCGGGGATGTTACCGGCGCTTCTCGCGGCGTCCTTTTTCGCTCGCCTTTGTTTCCTCTGGTCATTTTTCGCGCGGGCCTGCCGGGTATCCGCCGCGCTTGCTGGAAATCATGATCGCCAAGGCAATTGCCGTTGGCAGCGCCGCGGCGAGCGGCACCAATTGTGCCCCAACAGTGGTCAGCGCCAAAGCACCGTACCCGGCTCCCACGGCGATCCCCAGTTGGATTGTCACTACCGTGAGTCCATTGGCCGCATCCTTGTGCTCGCCGCCGGCCCGTAGGATCGCCGCCTGGTTGTAGATGCCGATCGCCCCGAAGGAAACGCCCCAAGCAACCATCAGCGCGAAAACCCACACCCACGTGCCGCCAAGAACCGGCAGCAGCGCGAAGGCAAGCAATAGAAGCCCGACGGCGGTAATCACCGAACGCCGGGGATGGGAATCGGCGGTCAGGCCAGCAATCCAGATCCCGACCAAGCCCGAGATCCCCACCACCGACAGGGAAATGCCAGTGAGGGCTTCGGGCAAGCCGGAGGCGAGCAGGAAAGGCGCGACATACGTAAAGAGAGTGAAGTGTGCCAGCAGCAAGAGTGGCCAAGCGGTGGCCACGGCGATCACGCCCGGTAGCTTGAGCGCTGCCCGGATCGACGGTGTCTTGTGGGTGCCGGGATCGTGCGCAGCAGGCAGGAGCCAGAACGCCAAGACTGCCAACAGGACACCAACCCCGGCCAGGACCACGAAGGAAACCCGCCATGTCATGAGCGTGCCCATGAGCGTGCCAATCGGAGCCCCGACAGCCAACGCGATGCTGGTACCACTGAAGACCACGGCCATGGACTTGCCCACAGAGTGGGCAGGAACGATGCGCGCCACATACGGTGCCATGCTCGACCACAACATGCCATGGGCAATTCCGCCCAGAAGCCTTGCGACGATGGCCACTTCAAGATTCGGGCTCAAGGCCAGCAGGACGTTGCTAAGTGCAAAGGCAAGCACTGTCCCCATCAACAGGGTCTTCCGTGGGAAACGCCCACCGAGGAGTCGGGACAGGGGAAGGGCCGTGAAAACGATGATGGCTGCATATGCTGCGGTCAGCGAACCTACAGCCGATTCCTCCACGCCCAGATCCCGGCTGATCTGCGGAAGCAGGCCGGACGGAAGCAACTCTGTGGTGACTGCGGTGAAACCGGCGGCTGCCAGCAGCAAAAGGCCACCCCAAGGGATCTTGGTGGCTGCCCGCGTTTTCGCTGGGGTTGGCTTGGTGTTTCCTTCATCTGGTGCTGCGTGTACCTGGGCTTCGACCGCCAAAGGGTCCTGCTTCAAAGATTGCTCCTCATGGATGAATCACGTTTGGGGGCATGGGTGAGTACTCACAACGCTACCCAGCCAACGCAGCGCGAGGGAGTCTCTGATAGAAACCCCTTCTTGGGGCGCAGAGCAGGCCCCGCAAGATCCCTAGCGAGCGTAGAGTTCCGTGAAATTCCTCAGGACGCGCATGGGTTCAATCACAGAAGCATGCTTGGCGGTTTCGATGAGCTCGTCGGCAGCATCCGGCGGAAAATAGCCCGCGTCCTTGTAGATGTTAATCCGGGTGATGAGGCCGTCGACATCCAATTCCGGATGGAACTGTGTGGCGTAGAGATTCTTCCTGATGCGGAACATGTGCACAGGGCAGGCTGCGGAACTCGCCAGCAACACGGCGTTTTCCGGCAGTTGGCTGCAGGCTTCCTTATGCCCAACGAACGCTTCGAAAGTGTGTGGCAGGCCTTTGAGCAGGGGGTCGCGCTCCCCGTCTGCGGTCAGTTTGATCTCCGTAGCCCCGACCGGTTCTCCATAGCGACGGTCAATGATGGCTCCTTGGTGAACCCCCAAGGTTCCAACGCCATAGCAGGCACCCAGGAAGGGGAAGTCCTCGGCCACGATGCGATCCAGGAGGGCTGAGAGTTCAGCTTCGACGCGAAGCTGTGCCTGACTCTTCTCCTCCAAAGGGTCGCTGGAGGTGTAAGGACTGCCGCCCACAATCACGCCTGAGTAATCGGCCAACTCAATGTCCGGCAGTGGTGCCGCCTCCAGCCGGACGCGGATCAATTCCTCAGTCCGGAGCCCGCAGTACCGGAGGTAGGCCTGGTACTCGTCATCCGCTGCTGCGTCTTCAGCGCGGGTGGCCAACAAAAGGAAGGGCTTCACAGGCCCAGTCTGCGGGAGGAATGGCTGCCTTTCAAAGTCTTACTGCCGGCTAGGCTGCCGGGAATACCACGCAGACCGGTCCCCGCAGCGCACACCCACTCAGCGAGGTGCTGCGGGTGACGTGCTCGGTCCAGGCGACGGCGGGGGAGGCGGCGGGTTGAAGGCACCGCTCGGGTAGAGGGCGGTGGCCTGCATCATGTAATTGGCCCATTGCGGCCCGGCAATCATGTAGCCGTCCAGTGACTTGTAGAACTTGCCGTTGATGGTGACGTTTTGTCCTGCCCGCTGTTGTCCCGCCGTCGTGTCCCCAAAGAAGGAGGCTGTGGCGAGCCGGGTAGTGTATCCGGCCACCCAGGTTGCGCCGTTGTTGTTCGAGGTGCCTGTCTTGGCCGCAACGGGGACCTGGTTCTGGACCTTGGGTTCGATGTAGACGCCGGATCCGAGCTTGAGCACGTCCTGCAGCACCGATGTGACTCCCCGGGCCACGGCCGGTTTCACGGTCTCTTTGCATTCAGGTGTTTGGGCCGGGTACTTCCTGCCTTGTGAGTCGCTGATATCGGTGATGGCGATGGGCTTGCAATAGGTGCCATCGTTGGCGAATGTTGCGAAGGCGCTCGCCAGGATGACGGGAGCGACGCCGATGGAGCCAAGGAGGTTGCCGATCTGGTGCATGTTGATCTGGGCGTTGTCCAGGCCGCTGTGCAGGCCAACCGCGTCCACCATTTTCTGGATGCCGCAGAAATCCAACTGCGCTGCAGTAGCGAATGTGGCGGTGTTGATCGAGTTGTAGAGGCCGTAGTTGATGGGCATGGGGCGGTAGTAGCCCTCGTCGTTGTTCTGCAGGTCATCATCCGCACCCAGGTTTTGCGCCTTCTGCGCGGTGCTGTAGCCACCCAGCACTTTGCCGCAGCTGGATCGCCAGGGGAAGCCAACCGGGTAGACCCGCCGGGAAGCATCCACCACGGCAGTGGGCGACTTGCCCTCGTTGAGCCACTCCGCGAAGATGAAGGGCTTCATGGTGGAACCGGGCTGGAATCCGCCTGCACCATTGAGGTCGTTGCCGTTTTCGTCCTTGGCATCCACGCTGAAGTTCAGCTGGGTATCGAACTTCCCGTCCTGCGGAACGAACACCGTGTTTTGGGCCATGGACAGGATCTTGCCTGTGCCTGGCTGCACGGTGGTCATGGCAGCGCCCCATTTGTCCGGGTTTGCGCCGGCTGACGCATCCACTTGTACTTGGGCCGCTGCCTGCAACCGGCTGTCCAGCGTGGTGGTGATGGTGAGCCCGCCCCGGTAGAGGAGCCGTTCGCGGTCCTCGATGGTTGCTCCGTAGGCCTCGTTGTTCATGATCAGGTGGGACACGTAGTCGCAGAAGTAGATGGCGATGGAGGCCCCGGCGCAGCCCTGATGGGACGGGGTGATTTTCAGCTCCACGGGGGCGGCAACTGCCGCATCATGGTCTGCTTGAGTGATCTTTCCCTGCTCGAGCATCCTGTCCAGCACAATGTTTCGCCGGCTGAACGCTGCTTCCGGCGCGGTTGTTGGGTCATAGACGCTCGGCCCGTTCACCAGCCCGGCCAACAGCGCGGCCTGTGGCAAAGTGAGATCCTTGGCTGAGGTGCTGAAGAAGTACCGCGAAGCGGCTTCGATGCCATACGCGTTCCGGTTAAAGAACACGATGTTCAGGTACCCCTCAAGGATTTGGTCTTTGCTGAAGCGTTTCTCAAGCTCCAGGGCCAGCTTGATCTCCCTGAGCTTGTCACCGATGCTCTTGTCCCCACTGAGCACCACATCCTCGGGCCGGCCCTTCGAGAGGCGGGACTCGTTCAGCACGTTGGTGACGTATTGCTGGGTCAGGGTCGACGCGCCCTGTCGGGTCCCCTTGGTCACGTTGGATGTCAGCGCACGGATGATGCCCTGCGTATCTACTCCGGGATGCTCATAAAAGCGACTGTCTTCGATTGCCACGATCGCTTGCCGAATGAAGGGTGACATCTGGTCCAGGGGTACCTTGACCCTGTTCTCTGCATAGAACGTGGCGATGTGCTGGCCGTCAGCAGTGACTACATTGCTGGAAAGGGATGGCGAATCAACGTCGAGTTGGCTGGGCAGGCTTTCGTAAAAGCCGATGGAACCGCCCATAGTAGTGCTGGTGAACTGAACCACCGGCACCATGAAGCCGCAGATCAGCACCCCGCAGAGGGCGCTCACGAAAAAAAACCCGAAGATCCTCAGAAGGACCTTGCCAAGACCTAACCGGGGACCCTTGTTCCGCGCCATTTCGTGCCATTCCGTCGAGATGTCAGGCTGAAAAGTAGCTACAGAATACGTCCGGGGACGCCGCCAATCCATGGTTTGGGAGCCCAAATAGGTCGCAAATTGGACTCAATCCAGTGGCAGTGTGACCCTCACACTGGTGCCCCGCCCAGCCCCGGAGTCGATCTCAACGGACCCTCCGGCGTCGTGCACTGCAATGGACATCAGCAGTAGGCCGAAGCCGTGGCGGCGGCCGCTGGGGGCGGCGTGGATTTCGAAACCTTTGCCGTTGTCCATAATCGTCATTTGGATTCCGTGGTAGACGGCATTGAGACGGATGGTCAGTTCGCTGGCGTCGGCGTAGTTCAGGGTGTTGCTGAAGGTCTCCTGGGCTACGTGGTACAGCAGGGCGGCGGATGCGGACGAGATCTCGATGCCGTGGTGGGGTGTGTGCCAGTGGACGGTCACGCCGGAGCGTCGAAGCGGCGCAGCAAGCCTGTCGATGCATCCTGCGACACCCAGTGCGTGGAAATCCACGGGGTGTTGGTCCTGGATGATGCCTTTGATGGCGATCACCTCTGTTAGCGCTGCTGCCTGTTCCATTGGGTCCCCCACATCATTGTGATTCTCGTTGGTTATTCGTCGCCGAAACCTTGATGGATTGATGTAATGAGGCTTCGTCTGCTTCCAGCGTGGCGCGGCAAAATCAAGGACTCTGTTTGTTTGGCTCAATTTCCCATCAAGTTTGCGGGTCGGCCTTGCGGAGGCGGCCCACCTCATGCGGGGGCGGCCCAACTAGTACGCATTTGATGCCGTTTTGGACGCTCAGAACGCATCAATTGCTACTTAGATGGGCACGACGGCGGCAACGTAGTAGGCCATCGGGACCTGCTGAGCAGTGCTAGGGGTCTTCAGTGGCGGAGATCTGCTTCCAATGCTGCTTCTTCGATGCGGAACCTGTGTGCTGCCCATTCTTCGGAGTTGCGGCCAGGCATGTTGGGATCCCCAGGCCTTTGGCCAGCGGATCCGTCGATCAGTTCGCGGATGATGTCAGCGTGCCCGGCGTGCCGTGCGGTTTCCACACACATGTGGACGAGGATCTGATGGAGCGTCACATTCCGCTTCTCTTCGGACCACCAAGGCACAACGCCGGGAGCATCCAACGGGAGGGCCTGGATGGTGGCATCACTGTGCGCTGCCGAGAAGTGGTGCAGTTCCAGGATTTCCGCGCGGGTCTCCGAGGCCGGGACCCACATATCGGAATCCGGTTCTGCGTCTTGCTCCAGCCACGGCAATTCGCGCCCACTCGGACGCCCGAAAGTCTCCCCGAAGTACCCCAACTCCACGCTCGCCACGTGTTTCACGAGCCCCAGGAGATTGGTACCCGTCGGTGTCAGGGGCCTTCGGGCCTCGTATTCACCCAAGCCATCAAGCTTCCCGAGCAGGTCCGCCCGGCGAAGGCGCAAATAACCGAGCAATGTCGCTTTCTCGTCCATGGCTTGCACTCTACCCAAGGGCCCCGACAGAACTGGCAGCGCCCAAGTAAGTCGCAGTAGTGGTTGTTTTCAGCCCTCAAAACCACCACTACTGCCAGTCAGTTGGGGCTCGACGGCGGCGCTACCGCGGACTTTTGTCGATAACGCAGAAGCGGTTGCCGTCAGGGTCGGCGAGGACCACGAAATCCGGATTCTCCGGATACGAGTCCCAGTCAACGCGTTGAGCGCCCAGGGAGATCAGCCGCTCCACTTCGGCAGCTTGGTCATCCGCATAGAGGTCCAGATGGGTACGTGGATGCTCCTGGACAGGCGTTTCGCTCAGCATCAACGCGAGTTGGGGGCCTGGACCGGCGGACGGAACGAGGATCACCCAGGTGTCATCGCCGGGCTCACGTGGAACATAGCCGAGCGCGGCGTGCCAGAACGCAGTGGCCCGGGTGATGTCATTGATGCCGAGGACGGTGCTGCCGATGGTCAACATGTGCCTAGCCTAGTCTGCGAGAGTCCACGCGTTCCTTGCCGGAGCCCGGATGCCGGTGTCACAGTGAACCATGGCAACCGAAGAGGACGTCAGGCGTATCTGCCTTGGCATGCCCGGCGTCACCGAGCGCCCAAGTTGGGGCCAGCCTGCCTGGTTTGGTAAGACCCTCATGGCCAGGATCTGGGAAGAGGGGGTTGTTACTGTCAAAACGGATGAGCGCGAAGCTCTGTCAGCAATGGAGCCGGATACCTATTTCTGGACCCCTCACCACGAACGGTCACCAAAGTTGCTGCTGGTCCGGCTGGAGAACATCGACGCAGAGGAGCTCGACGAGTTGCTGCAGGAGTCGTACAGGATCGCCGGCGCCCCCGCTCCAAACGCACCCAAGTAGGTCGCAGCAGAGCGCGTTTTTAGAGAGGGGCAAAACGCGCTCAACTGCGACTTACTTGGGTGCGTGAGCTCAGGCTAGACTCGCCCGCATGGGGGAGCACAGCAAACTTGGGGAACGCAACACACCGCAGCCTGCGCGCAGAGTCCTTGCCGCCGTCGTACCTGTGCTTGGCCTGGCCGCGGTGATCGTGGGGTGCGTCCTCGCATGGAATGGCCTCGAAGCGAACATTGGGTGGTTTCCACAGAGCCCGCGCCGAAACCGCCGGAAACGCACGAAATCGCCGGAAAGCTCCCAGCGAGCTGGCAGCTTTCCGGCGATCTCGACGCAGATCAGGTGAGCTTCACCTGCCGGTTCATGTCCTTGTACAGCAGGTAACGGAACTCGCCCGGACCGCCGGCGTAGCAGGCCTGCGGGCAGAACGCGCGTAGCCACATGAAGTCGCCGGCCTCCACCTCAACCCAGTCATTGTTGAGCAGGTACATGGCCTTGCCCTCCAGCACGTACAGCCCGTGCTCCATGACGTGGGTCTCCGGGAAGGGGATCACGCCGCCGGGTTGGAAGGTGACGATGTTGACCTGCATGTCGTGGGCGAGGTCGCTGGAATCCGTGAAGCGGGTGGTCTTCCAGACGTCGTTCGTGTCCGGCATGGAGGTGGGCTCCACGTCCTTCTCGTTGGTCACGAAGGACTTGGCCTCGAAGCCTTCAAGGCGTTCGTAGGCCTTACGGATCCAGTGGAAGGAGACGATGTCGTCCGAGACATTCTCCAGGCCCCACTCGGAACCGGCCGCGAGGTAGGCGTAGCCGCCCTCCTCGAGGTGGTGCAGTTCGCCGTCGAGGGTCAGGTTGGCCTGGCCCTTGGTGACAAAGATGACGCCTTCAACGCCGGACTCGAACTCGGCCTTGGGTGCCCCGCCGCCGGGGGCGATCTCAACGATCAACTGCGAGAACGTGGTGGCGAAGCCGGAGATCGGCCGCGCAATGATCCACGAACGAGTGTTGGAGAACCCCGGCAGGTTGCTGGTGACGATGTCAGTCATGACGCCCTTGGGGATCACCGTATAAGCCTCGGTGACGATCGCCCGTTCCGTGGTGAGGTGGGTCTGCGGCGGCAGGCCGCCCTGCGGGTAGTAGTACTTGCCCATGCGAAATGCTCCTATCAGTGGGAAGTCGGTTGCGCGAGCCGCGGGTGCGCCAGTGCGGTCAGCTGTGAAAGTTCGACGCCGGCAAGCGCCTTGACCTCGTCGGTCCCCACTGCGCCGCACTGGACGCCACGGAGGACGAAACCAGCGAGTGCGCGGGCGGTGGCGGGCTCATCCATGACGCCGCCTTCCGTGCGTTCCACGTAGTTCCGGAGGCGCAGTGCTGCGGCAGGCAGGCCTTCGCGGTAGAAAGCGTACGACGCCGAGAAACGGCTGGGCAGTTGGGCGGCGTGGAGGTCCCATCCTTGGTAGTAACCGTTCTCCAGGGAGCGACGGACCAGCCGGCCGTGAAGCTTCCAGGCGTCTTCAACGGCGTCGCCCACGGGAATGATGTTCGTGGAACCGTCAGAGAGACGGATGCCTGTGCCGGCGACGGCGAGCTGCATGACTTCCTTGGCGAAGTCAGCCACAGGGTGCTCCATGGACTGGTATTCCGCAGAGATTCCCAATGAGGCGCTGTAGTCATACGTCCCGTAGTGCAGAGCACTGATGCGGCCCGGAACAACATGGGGGAGCTGCGCCACAGGGGATGTTCCATCAGCACCCAGAATGAGCTGCGGCGTTTCCACCTGCACCTCGAACCGGAGCCTCCCCGCGGGAAGCCCGTGGACTTCCTCGAGGCGCGAGACCGCGAAGTCCATGGCCTGCACCTGGGCCACCGTGGTGACTTTCGGCAGGGTCAGGATCAGCCCTGCAGGCAGCTCGCCCGCTGCAGCAAGCGTGGACACAAACAAGTCCAGCGTCTTCAGTCCGCGGGCCCTCGTGGGGGCTTCGAAGCACTTGAAGCGGATGCCGATGAACGGCGGAGCAGTTTCGGCCGAAACTGCCTCTGCAACCTTCTTGGCGGCAGCAACGGCGTCGGCGTCTTCCGCCTCATCGCCACGGTCGCCATAGCCGTCTTCGAAGTCCAGGCGCAGGTCCTCGATCGGCTCGGAGGAGAGCTTGGCCGCCACACGCTCCGCAACAGCGGAAGCCAGCTGAGGCTCCTGGCCCAACAGCTGGCCGAGCTTTTCCAAGCCACCGTGAGCTTCCGCCGTCGCCAAGGCCTGGGCACCCCACTCTGCCGCAAGGGAAGGCGTAAAGCGGTCCGCCGGGATGTAGACAGTGTGGATGGGCTGGCGCGAGCCGTCGTCCCCGGGGTAGTTGCGGTCAAGCAACTGGTCCGTCGCGGCAAGCTGGGACTCGATGTGGGCCAGATCAGAGGAAGAGAATGAGCCCATCTCAGCCCACCAGCTCATACGCGGGCGTGGTGAGGAAGTCCGTGTAATCGTCGGACAGGCAGATGTCCTCGATCAGCTTGGACGCGGGCTCGTAGTACTTGGCGAAGTTCTCGTCGCCGAACTCGATCCGCAGGCGTTCGGTTTCCTCGCCCAGGATGCGGCTGACGAGTTCGCGTGTCACGGTATTGCCCGTGTCCGCGAGAACCGACTTGTTACGGATCTGCTGCCACACCTGCGAGCGGGAGATCTCCGCGGTCGCGGCATCTTCCATGAGGTTGTGAATGGCAACAGCGCCGCTGCCGGAGATCCAGACACCCGTGTAGGCGACGGCGACATAGAGGTTCAGCCGAAGGCCGGCTTCCGTGACGGTGCCGCCGGCAGAGGCGACGTCGATCAGCTGCTCAGGGGTGACGTTCACCTCGGGGCGCTGCTTGTCCAGTTGGTTCGGCTTTCCACCGTTGGCGGGGTCACCGAGGACCGAATCGAACACCTCGCGGCACGTGGAAACGAGGTCCGGGTGTGCAACCCAGGAGCCGTCGAAGCCATCATTTGCCTCACGCGTCTTGTCGGCACGGACCTTGTCGAAGGCTGCTGCGGTAACGTCGGGCTGCTTCCGGTTCGGGATGACGGCGGCCATGCCACCCATGGCGAAGGCGCCGCGCTTGTGGCAGGTCTTGACCAGGAGTTCGGTGTAGGCGCGCATGAAGGGAGCCGTCATGGCAACGGTCGCGCGGTCCGGCAGGACGAACTCTTCGCCGGCGTCACGGAAGTACTTGATGATGCTGAAGAGGTAGTCCCAACGTCCGGCGTTCAAACCTGAAGCATGATCGCGCAGCTCGTAGAGGATCTCGTCCATCTCGAACGCGGCGGGGATGGTCTCGATGAGCACCGTGGCGCGGATGCTGCCCTGCGGGATGCCGAGGAAGTCCTGGGCGAAGACGAAGATGTCGTTCCAGAGGCGGGCCTCCAGGTGGCTCTCCATCTTGGGCAGGTAGTAGTACGGACCGTGGCCGTTCAGGAGCAGCTGCTTGGCGATGTGGAAGAAGTGCAAACCAAAGTCCACCAGCGCGCCCACTGCAGGTTCGCCGTCGATCAGCAGGTGGTTCTCTTCCATGTGCCAACCGCGCGGACGGGCAACAACGACAGCCAACGGAGCGTCCGTGCGCAGACGGTATTCCTTGCCTTCCGGCGAGGTGTAGCTCAGGGTGCCCTGTGCTGCGTCGCGGAGGTTGAGGATGGCGTCGATGACGTTGGGCCAGGTGGGTGTGCTGGCATCTTCGAGGTCCGCGAGCCAGACCTTGGCGCCGGAGTTCAGCGCGTTGATGGCCATCTTGGCCGGGGTTGCGGGACCCGTCATCTCTACGCGGCGGTCCTGCAAAGCTGCCGGTGCCTCCGCGACCTTCCAGTCGCCGTCGCGGATTTCCTGGGTTTCCGGGAGGAAGTCCAGGCGGCTGGTGTCCGCAACCTTCTGGCGCTTGGCTTTGCGCGCCTCCAGCAGCTCGGCACGGGTGCCGGCGAAACGCTTGTGCAGTTCCTCGATGAAGCCCAGTGCCTTGGGCGTGAGGATCTCCTCGGCGCGGTCGATCGGCCGGGGATCAGTGACTGTAATAGCCATGGGGCGGTGTCCTTTTCTAGAGAGCGCTGGCGGCGTTTGCGTGCGCAGCATTGGCTACGGCGGTCGCTACATCGGCGGCTACATGCGGATCGAAGACGCTGGGGATAATGTAACTCGCGTTCAGCTCATCGTCAGCTACCCGGTTGGCAATTGCCTCGGCGGCGGCCACCAGCATGTTCGGCGTGATGTCCGATGCTCCGGCGTCCAGCAGTCCGCGGAAGAAGCCGGGGAAGGCCAGCACGTTGTTGATCTGGTTCGGGAAGTCGCTGCGACCCGTGGCAACAACGGCGGCGTGCTTGGATGCGACAACTGGATCGATTTCCGGCGTCGGGTTGGCCATGGCGAAGACGATTGCGTTCTCAGCCATGGAAGCCACCTGCTCCTCGCCGATCACATGCGGGGCGCTGACGCCGATAAACACGTCTGCTCCCTTCAGGGCGTCATGCAGGGTTCCGGAGAAGCCCTCTTCGTTGGTGTTCTCGGCAATCCAGCTGCGGTGCTCGTCGTCGTACTTTTCGCCGGAGTGGATGGCGCCGGAGCGGCCGGCGGCAATGATGTGCTGCGCGCCCTGGGCCTTGAGGAGCTGGATGATGGCAGAACCGGCAGCGCCGACGCCCGAGACCACGATCTTGACCTCTGACAGCTTCTTGTCCACCACGCGCAGGGCGTTGACCAAGGCAGCGAGGGTGACAATCGCGGTGCCGTGCTGGTCGTCGTGGAACACCGGGATGTCCAGTTCTTCGCGGAGGCGGTTCTCGATCTCGAAGCAACGCGGTGCGGCGATGTCTTCCAGGTTGATACCGCCGTAAACGGGGGCCATGGCCTTGGCGATCATGATGATCTCTTCGGTGTCCTGCGTATCCAGGCAGACCGGCCAGGCGTCCACGTTGGCGAACTGCTTAAACAGCGCGGCCTTGCCTTCCATGACGGGCAGCGCGGCGGCGGGGCCGATGTTGCCCAGCCCCAGGACGGCGGAACCGTCGGTGAGGACAGCGATGGTGTTGCGCTTAACCGTCAGGTTGCGGGCAGCGGCCGGGTCTTCTGCAATGGCCAGGCAAACACGCGCGACGCCGGGGGTGTAGGCGCGTGACAGATCGTCACGGTTGCGCAGGGCTACTTTGGGGACGACCTCGAGCTTGCCGCCGAGGTGCATGAGGAAGGTGCGGTCCGAGACGTGCTGGACGGTGACGCCGTCGAGTGCGTTCAGGGCGTCTTTGACGCGCGCTGCGTGGTCGTCATCCGTGGTGTTGCAGGTGACGTCCACGACGATCGTCTCGTGGTGGGATTCCGTGACGTCCAGCGCGGTGATTGCGGCACCTGCTGCGCCGACGGCTGCTGCCAGTTCGCTCGTAGCGGTGAAGCTGGACGGTGCGGCGACGCGCAGGGTGATCGAGTTTCCGGGGCTCGGATTCGCCATTGAAATTCCTCCTGTAAGGCCCGTTCCCGGGCCGCCTTTCCAAACTAAATGTTTTCGTATTATGGATATTATTATCTACAAAGTGGAAACACAACCCCTCACTCGGTCATTTTGCGTCTCGTCGCGCAGGTGCCCGCTGTGCTGTATCTTGGGTGTTCTAAGCAATTCTTTTCACGATGCGGATAAGAGTTGTCGGAATCTGAGTCATTGGAGACAAGGGAATGGCTGAAAAAGCCTCCGGAGGCGTGCAGTCCGTTGAGCGCGTCTTTGAACTGCTGGAACTGATCACGGATGCGGGTGGCGATGTCACTCTGAGCGAGCTGTCGTCGTCCACTGACCTGCCCTTGCCCACCATCCACCGCCTGCTGCGCACCCTGGTATCCCTCGGCTACATCCGCCAGCTGCCCAACCGCCGTTACGCCCTGGGCCCGCGGCTTATCCGCCTTGGCGAAGGTGCCAGCAAGCAGCTCGGAGCCGTAGCGCGTCCGCAGCTGAAGACGCTTGTGGAACGCCTTGGCGAGACGTCCAACATGGCCGTCCTGGATTCGGACATGGTCATCTACGTGGCCCAGGTCCCGTCCATGCACTCCATGCGCATGTTCACCGAGGTTGGCCGCCGGGCCCACACCCATGACACCGGCGTTGGCAAAGCGATCCTTGCGCAGCTCGACGACGAGCAGGTCCGCGGCATTGTTGCCCGAACCGGCATGCCCACTCCCACGGCCAAGAGCATCGGCGATATTGACTCCCTGCTCGCGGACCTGAAGCTGATCCGCGAACGCGGCTACTCCATTGACGAGGAAGAGCAGGAACTCGGGGTCCGTTGCTTCGCGATGGCAGTGCCCAATGCTCCCACTCCCACGGCTATCTCTGTTTCCGGGCCCATCACCCGTGTGGACCAGAGCTTCGCCGACCGTGCTGTGCCAATGCTGCGCGAGGCCGCCCTGGCGATTTCCGCGGAGCTCAACCAGAACTAGGCTTCTCCTTCTCCACACCACCCGCCGAGTTGGCACTTGACGCCCATGTTTTCCACAAACATGGGCGTTATTTGTCATCTCGGCGCTTCCCTCGGCAGCACAAATGACGGCAGCGTCCCCCAAGGGAACGCTGCCGTCATCTGCCATTTTGGGCGGGAGCTAGTGCTCGGACGCGCTGGAGGTCTTGAGCGGGACTTCCTTGCCGTCGGCGTCGATCAGCTTGCCGTTCTCGAACCGGTCGCCTTCGCTCAGGCACTTGATGTCTTCCTCGCTGACGATGCGGTCCGTACCAGCGACGAACACTGACTGGTTGTCCGTGTTGCCTGCCTTGAAGTGGTTGAACAGGATGTTCAGCAGGATCGCCATGACTGCGGCGGAGCTGATGCCGGAGTGGAAGATCGTGGAGAACCAGGAAGGGAACTGGTCGTAGAACTTCGGAGCGGCAATGGGGATCATGCCGAAACCGATCGAAGCGGCCACGATGATCAGGTTCATGTTGTTCTTGTACTCAACCTTGGCCAGGGTGCGGATACCGCTGGCTGCCACCGTGCCGAAAAGGACGACGCCGGCACCGCCCAGGACGGGCGTGGGAACCGCTGCAACCACTCGGCCAAGGACCGGCAGGAGGCCGAGGACCACCAGGATGAGGCCACCGGCGCTGACAACAAAGCGGCTCTTGATGCCGGTGATGGCCACGAGGCCCACGTTCTGGGCGAAGGCGCTCTGCGTGAAGGAGTTGAACAGGGGCGAGATGGCGCTGGAGAGCATGTCTGCGCGGAGGCCGTCGCCGATGCGGCGGGAGTCAACCTTGGTGTCGACGATCTCGCCCACTGCAATGATGTCCGCGGAAGTCTCGGTCAGGGTTACCAGGATGACGATGAGCATGGAGACGATTGCTGCGATCTCGAAGGTGGGAGCACCGAAAGCGAAGGGCGTGGGGAAAGCGACGATGTCGCCCTGGCCGACCCTGGAGAAGTCTGCCATTCCTGCAACGAACGCGATGATGGTGCCGATGACCATGGCCAGCAGGATGGAGAGCCGGGAAATGGCGGCGTTGCCAACCTTGCTCAGGAGCAGGACGATGCCCATGGTTGCTGCTGCAAGGCCGATGTTGGCCATGCTGCCGTAGTTATCGGCCTTGGCGTTTCCACCCATGGCCCAGTTGGCTGCGACCGGCATGAGCGTCAGGCCAATGGTGGTGATGACCGTGCCGGTGACCACTGGCGGGAAGAACTTGATGATCTTGGAGAACAGGGGAGTAATGGCCAGGCCGATCAGGGACGCCACAATGACCGAACCGAAGACCGCCTGGATGCCCCCGCCACCTTGGACAATCGCAACCATCGTTGAGACACCTGCGAAAGAGACGCCCTGAACCAGCGGCAGCTGCGAGCCAAAGAACGGGATGCCCACCGTCTGGAGGATAGTGGCCAGCCCGCCAACGAACAGGCAGGCTGCGATGAGGAGGCCGATATCCTGCGAGGACATGCCTGCCGCGGYGCCGATGATCAGCGGCGGGGCAATGATTCCGCCGTACATGGTGAGGACGTGCTGGAAGCCGTATGCGAACGTGCTTCCGATCGAGAGGCGCTTGTCCTCGGGACGTTCTGGCTGATGCTTCTGCGAAGGGGTGCTATTCGCAGGGCGGGTTTTCTTCTTCGTGTTCATGGCAGACTTTCTGGGTTCATGGCAGACGTCTTCGTCTGGCTAACTGTGTCTGGCTAACAAAATCTGGGGGTTCTTTTGGGGCTGGGGTTTGTGTGCAGGTCCGGCCTTGACGGGGCGCCGCTGGGGGACCTGCACACAACCCCTGGATGGTCCGTTGGTAGGGGTGGTGCTTAGCAGAAGCCGGCGATGCCGCTCCATGCAACGGGCGCGGCAGTGGTGTTGTCGCGCTGGACGGTTGCTTCGATGAGGCCGTATGGGCGGTCCGCGGCGAAGAAGACCTCGTTGGGGTTGTCCAGGCCGAACGGGCTCAGGTCAACCAGGAAGTGGTGCTTGTTGGGCATGGAGAACTTGATCTCATCCACTTCGCTGTGTGCTTCCAGGACCTTCTTGCCCATGTCGAACAGCGTCTGCTGCAACGCGTGCGAGTAGTTCTCGGTGAAGCCTTCCAGCAGGAGGGCCTTGATGTCCTCGTAGCTCTTGTTGAAGTCCGTGCCAGCCAAGTCCAGGTTGGTGTTGTAGCGCCAGCGGGCGGAAACATCGGTGGCCAGGATGCGGTCCGTGGTTTCCGGCAGGGTTGTGTACTTGTCGCGCGGGTAGCCGACGAAGCCGGACTGCGTGGTCTTCAAGACGGTCAGGTCCTTGAGGCCGGAAATCACGTGGGTGGTTGCGCCATCACGGACGACGACGGCGGTACGCACCTCTTGTCCGTTGCGGACGAAGCTGTGATCGTGTCCCGCGCCGTGTGCCTGGATGCGGTCCCAGCTGTAGGCATCGGCTTCCCAACGGCCACCGGTTACCCATTCGAACTCGCCGGTGAAGTGATTGGCAAGGCGCAGCAGGAAGGACTCCGGTGAGCCGATGCCGTCACGGGCAAAAGCGTAGACCGTGTTCTTCTGGGTATCGGTGGCGACGACGTGGCCGTTGTCGCCTTCGAGGTGCGCGGCCTGGAAATCGCCGCGCAGCTGCGAAGTAACGTTCAGGTCTTCGATGTGGTGGCGGTCAGTATCCCGAGTGACCTTGACGACGCGGACTTCCGCTTTGCCGTACTGGTTTTCGCCGAGGACGATGTTGTTGCTCATGGTCATATCCCAACTTCTGTGAGGTGGAACCTACGTTCCATCAATGAAATTAAGCGCGTGTTTCCACCGCGTTTCTGGTGGAGCCGACCCAACAAAAAAGAGCCGACATCCATTGATGCCAGCTCATTACGACCCTGCCTGCTGCTCTCAGGTTACGTGACGTACGCCACGAACTCATTCGAGAGTAGCGCATGATTTCGGCTTGTGTATATGGGTTTCCGGAGATCGTTATGAAGCAGCCAAATGTGACCGGAGCGACTCTTCGTGCCTTCTGGACAGGTCTTGACGGCTGCTCGGGGGCCTGCCTATCCTTTTCACATAGCAATAAAGATTTTCCGAACTACGGAAAAGTGCTGCACTGGAAAGAGGAGGAACAGATGGACTCGAAGGATACGAACAACGTCGTGGAATTCCCGGTACCGGGTCAGGAGCTGTACCTGCCCTTCGGTGCAACAGACCCGGACTTCTACATCCCGGCCGACTGCGACCGCAATGCCAGCGGATTCTCCCGTTGGCTGYGCGCGCTCCCGGTGTTCGGCCGGCAACGCCCCTAGCACTCCCTGCGGCGCCCGCCCAGCCGCGGCCCCCGCCCGTTTAGACGGCTCGCTGCAGGCAAGACGGTAGGAGTCGTCTTGTCTGCAGCGAGCCATCGAAACGGGCTTTTCCACATACGCCCTGGGTCCCCTGTCGCAAGTTCTTAAGGCTCGACAATGCTTGTGCCATGGCGAAAATGGCTGATCTCCCCGCGGGCATGGATCTGTGGAGGACCTCCGAACTCAATGAAGCCGGATTCAATGACCGGAGTATAGCCACCCTGGTGCGGTCGGGTGAACTGGTAAGGCTCCGACGAGGTTGCTACATCCGTGGCAGCACCTGGTCCGCCCAGAAGCCGTGGGTACGCAGCCGCCAACTCATCGCCGCCCACGCTCATGGGACGCTCACGACGTCGGTCGGTGGCTTGGTCTACAGCCACACCTCCGCAGCACGCCTCCACGGCTTGTTTCTGTGGGACGTTGACGACCGCGTGCACATTACACAGAAGAAGACGCCGTCGCCGATTTCGCATGGCCGCGACGTAGTCGCTCATTCCAAGGTGCTCCTGGAAGGCGATGTAGTCCTCGTGGACGGACTACCCTGTACATCGCTGGAGCGGACGGTGGCGGACTGTTGCTTGATGTTTGACTACCGGCGGAGCCTTGTGCTGATGGATCATGCCCTCCGCAGGGGTGCAGATGCTGAGAGGCTGGCGCAAATTTGCTTAGCTCTGTCGGGGAGAAATGGAGTGCTTTCGTTGCGCCGGGCCTTGGAAAATGCCGATGCGCGCTCGGAGTCTCCCGGCGAGACTCTCAGCCGGGAACTTCTGCAGCGACTCCGCATTGAGCCACCAGACCTTCAGGTGGGAGTTCGAACAACGGAAGGCCGACATAGCTTGGACTTCGCGTGGCGCGAGAAGAAGGTGGCTTTGGAGTTCGACGGCAGGGTGAAGTACTTCGACTACGAGCCAACAGATGAAGTGATCTTCAAGGAAAGGCAGCGCGAGAAGGCCCTGATGGAGCTGGGCTGGAAGTTCATCCGCATCACATGGAGGGATCTGTTCCGGGAGCAGGAATTCAAGCTCCGTGTCCTGCGAGCCCTCCGCGCTGCCGACTAGACGACTCCCTGCGCGCTAGACGACTCCTACCGTCTAGTGCGCAGGGAACCATCGAATCGGGCGGCCGCCACAAAAACCAGACCTACCCCGCCACCAGCTTCCGCGCCGCAGCCGAGTGCTCAGCGATGAGCCCGGCAACGTCGAGCCCGGGGATCGCGCCATCAACCACGCGCCAAGCACCGCCCACCATCACCCGGTCGGCACGATCAGCCCCACAGAGCAGCAACGCAGCCACGGGGTCGTGGCTCCCGGAGAACCGCAGCGAGTCCAGCTTGAACATGGCAAGGTCCGCCTGAAGCCCCGGAGCCAACTGCCCGATGTCGGAGCGCCCCAAAACGGCGGCGGATCCACGTGTCGCCCAGCCAAGGGCCCTCTCCACCGGGACCGAAGCCCCGTAACGGAGTCGTTGCAAATACAGTGCCTGACGGGCTTCGAGGATCATGTTGGAGGCATCGTTCGACGCCGAGCCATCCACTCCCAGCCCCACGGGCACACCCGCGGCTTCAAGTTCCAGCACTCGCGCTGTCCCGGAGGCGAGGCGCATGTTGGAGGTTGGGCAATGCGCGACGGCGGTGCCCGCGGCTCCCAGCCTGGCGATCTCGTCGTCATTGAAGTGGATGCCGTGTCCAAGCCAAGTGCGGGGCCCCAACCAGCCAACTGACTCCAGGTAATCCACGGTCCGGAGCCCAAACATGGACTGGCAGAAGTCTTCCTCGTCAATGGTCTCTGCGAGGTGCGTATGCAGCCGGACATCGAAGCGTTCAGCCATCGCCGCAGATTCGGCCATGATTTCCTTGGTCACGGAGAACGGCGAACACGGGGCAAGTGCGATCTGCACAACGGCCCCATCTCCGGTCTCGTGGTACTCACGAATCAGCCGTTCGCTGTCCGCAAGGATCACCTCAGGTGACTGGACCGTGGTCCGGGGCGGCAGCCCGCCGTCGTCCTCTCCCAATGTCATGGACCCGCGGGTGAGCGTGGCCCGCATCCCCATGGACCGCACCGCGCCCACTTCGATGTCAATGGCGTCTTCCATGCCGTCCGGAAAGAGGTAGTGGTGGTCGGCGGCGGTGGTGCAGCCGGACAACAAAAGCTCGGCGAGTGCAACCTGCACCGCAAGCTCAAGGCTCCGGGGCGTCAACCGTGCCCACACCGGGTACAAATTCTGCAGCCACGGGAACAGCGGAGCGTTGGCCACCGGACCCCAGGCGCGGGTGAGGGTTTGGTAAAAGTGGTGGTGGGTGTTGATGAGTCCAGGCAGAACCACGTGGGCGGAGGCATCAAAGACAGAGCAAGGCAACGACGGCTGCCCGCCCGACGGCACGAGCTCCAAGATTTTCCCGTCGGAGACCACCAAGCCGCCACCGGCGCCGAGGTCGTTTGCGGTGAAGATACCCAGCGGGTTCTTGATCCAAAGAGGGGTCATGAGGGTCCTTGTCTGGTCGGCATGTATGCGTTCCAGCTCAGTTAGGCCCTGTCTGCTGATCCAGGAGCCGGAAGCCACCAAGTGCGTCCGGTCCGAAAAGCGTAAGATGCAYGACGGCGGCAGTCAACGCCCGCAGGCGTCCCACGGTCACATCCGGTCGCCACCCCAAGATTTCGTATGACGAAATTAAATTTTCAAAAAACTATGGCGCGGCTCACAAACCTGGTGCTACGCTCTAACTGCCAAAGGCGGGCACCCGGACTTCGGGAAGCTATCTACCAGGCGCAACTTAACCTTCATCGCACATGCTGAAGCCTGGTAACCAAGCTAACTGGAGCTCCGTTCCGTAGCGCCCCCAACAGGTCACCTGGCTTCCTCAGCACTAAGGAAGTCGCAACATGAGTACAACCGTCACGGCCGAGCAATTCCTGGCCACAACCATTGAGCTGGCAACAGCCAATGTCCTCAACAGTGGTGGCCCCTTCGGCGCCGTCATTGTTACCGCGGATGGACAAGCCTTCCAAGGCGTCAACCGCGTCACCGCCACGAACGATCCCACCGCACACGCTGAAGTCACGGCCATCCGTAACGCCTGCCGCGAACTGGGAACCTTCGATTTGAGCGGGGCAACCCTCTACACCAGCTGCGAGCCATGCCCCATGTGCCTGGCCTCCGCACTCTGGGCACGCGTTGACCGCGTGTTCTTTGCCGCAGACCGTCACGACGCCGCATCCGTTGGCTTCGATGACGCCGTCTTCTACGAGTTCTTCGAGAACGACAACCGGGACGCGCTGATGCCGGTAGCCAAGCTGGAACTGGGCGACCCCCAGGCTCCGGCGGCCCTCCAGCCGTTCACCACATGGAACACGCTTGATTCCAGGATTGATTACTAGGGCCGGTGGCTGACATGACAATCCTGGATCCCGCAGAAATGCAGACCGCAGCTGAAAAGCAGGCTGCGCTCCTCCCCAACGGAGGCAAGAGCGCAGAGCCCACAGCGGCAAACGCAAAGCACACAGCCACCCGGCTCGCCGGACAAAGCAGCAACAGCAAGCCCCCGGTGTCGAACTCCTTCCTGGACAAGTTCTTCCAGATCACCAAACGTGGCTCCACGCTGGCCCGCGAATTCCGCGGCGGCCTGGTCACGTTCTTCACCATGGCGTACATCGTTATCCTCAACCCGCTCATCCTGGGCGGCTTCTCGGCAGACAACGCCCCGGTGGATGTGGCTGGCGGCTGGCTCTCGGCAGCACAGGTAGGCGCAGTTACTGGCCTGACCGCCGGCGTCATGACCATCGTCTTCGGACTCGTGGCCAACCTGCCCTTCGGCCTCGCAGCCGGCCTGGGCATCAATTCCTTCCTCGCCGTCGCTGTCATCCAGGAAGTCACATGGCCAGAAGCCATGGGCCTGGTGGTCATCAACGGCATCCTGATCGTCCTTTTCGGCGCCACCGGTGCCCGGACGGCGATCTTCAAGGCAGTCCCGAAGGAACTCAAGGCCGCCATCACCGTTGGCATCGGCCTGTTCATCGCCTTCATCGGCTTCGTCGACTCCGGCTTTGTCCGCCCCACCAAGGGCGGCCCGCCGGTCCAGCTGGGCACGGATGGTTCCATCACCTCCATCCCAACTCTCGTCTTCATCATCGGATTGCTGGTCATGGGTATCCTCGTGGCACGCAAGATCCAGGGCGGCCTGTTGATTGGCATCGTCGCCACAACAGTCCTCGCCGCTGTAGCCGAGGCCGTGTTCCACATTGGTCCGGGCACCGCCGACAACCCTGGCGGCTGGCACCTCAACGTGCCGATCCTGTCCAGCCAGTTGATGTCCGTCCCGGACCTCAGCCTGGTGGGTCAGTTCGACCTCTTTGGTTCGTTCGCCAGGATTGGCGGACTGGCTGCGACCATGCTGGTCTTCACCTTGGTGTTCACCAACTTCTTCGACGCCATGGGCACCATGACAGGCCTGGCCAAGAGCGCAGGCGTGGCACACAAGGACGGTACGTTCCCCAAGCTGAAGTCAGCCTTCATCGTTGAAGGCATGGGCGCAGTAGTGGGCGGCGGGACGTCCGGTTCCTCCAACACCGTCTACATCGACTCCGCAGCAGGAATCGGCGAGGGCGCCCGCACGGGCCTGGCGTCGGTCGTCACTGGCCTGCTGTTCCTGGGTTCGATGTTCTTCACGCCGCTTACTTCGGTTGTCCCGCTGGAAGTGGCAGCCGCAGCACTGGTGGTGGTGGGAGCGATGATGATGGCGCAGATCCGCGAGATCAAGTTCACCAAGTTCGCCATCGCGTTGCCGGCGTTCCTCACCATCGTGACCATGCCGCTGACCTACTCCATTGCCAACGGCATCGGCGTCGGGTTCATCTCCTTCGCGGTGATCAGCGCGGCATCGGGCAAGGCCAAGAAAGTCCATCCGCTCATGTGGGTGGTCACGGCGGGCTTCATTATCTACTTCGCCCGTGGCCCGATCAACGCCTTGATGGGCGTCTAGCCCGGTGCCCCACCCCGCGCCGGCGGGTCCACATCCGGCACTTCGAAAGGCGGTCCATCCGCACCCACCGCACGAATAGGCGTCCGCCGTCGTGGTCCCTGACCGAACAGCATCACCGGAACAGGCACGACGGCGGGCGGCGGCCCTGGTTATTCAGGGACGGGTGCTGATGCTCCGTCAGGGAACGGGGGCAGGGAGATGAAGCCCTTGCCCCCGTTCCTATGAACTCTTATTCAATAATCGCGACTACCCCTCAACACCTTCTGGAAATGAGATTATGAGGGCAAGATCGCGCACTGCTCCGGCCGGGCCACCCAGCCGGGACACCTGGAAAAAGGACGTGTTGCCATGCTGGATCTGATGCCTTCACTGGGCAGCTGGCGGACTGCGGTCTCTGGCCAACGATGCGCTGTGGCCACGATCGTAGGGACCGGCGGCTCAGTGCCGCGCCCCATGGGGACTTCCATGATGGTTTCCGAACATGGCGAAATCCTGGGCAGCCTGTCCGGCGGTTGCGTGGAAGGGGCCGTCGTTGAGGCAGCCTTGGAAGCAATGCGCGACGGCGGCCCACGCCTTGAGTCTTTTGGCTACAGTGCCGAGGACGCGTTCGCCGCAGGACTCACCTGTGGAGGAGAACTGGAAGTCCACATCCAGCCACTGGGTAGCGATTCCGGCGAAATGGCCTTGTTGGACATGGCTCGGCTAAACGGACAAATTACCCAAGCCCCAACGGCCTTGGCCCTCATCCGCAGGCTCGGTGGCGGAGGGGGAGTGGTGGTCGTTGATGACCCTGTTCGGTTCCGCGCCATGGAATCAACGCAACTGGCGCAGTTGGTGGGCGATCATCCCGCCACCTTGATGGCTGCGGCGGCCCAGGTTGAGACGCTGCTCCAAGGCGGACGAACCGGGTTGGTCCGGCTGGCAGCACCCGAAGGCTGCATCGATGGCTGGGTGACCGTGGACAGATGGGCGTCGGCGGACCCGGAAGAAGTAACCCAGCCCGAACCCATCACCTTGTTCGTGGAAAGCCGTTTGCCGGCCGCCCGGATGCTCATTTTCGGGGCCAATGATTTCGGTGCCGCATTGCTCCCCGCCGGACAGTTGCTTGGTTACAACGTCACCCTGTGTGATGCCCGTCCGGCATTTGCCCAGCAGGGCCGTTTCGCTGGCGCGGACCAGGTGGTCACCGACTGGCCCCACCGCTACCTGGAAGCTGAAGCAGTGGCCGGACGGGTCGACGCCCGGACCGTGGTGTGCGTCCTGACCCACGATCCAAAGTTCGACATCCCCCTGCTTGAAACAGCACTCCGTTTAGATCTGGCTTACGTCGGTGCGATGGGCTCGCGTCGCAGCCACCGGCAACGGATTGACGCCCTGCTCGAGGCCGGCAGTCCCGCCGAAGCGCTCGAGCGGCTGCATTCCCCGATCGGACTAAACCTTGGTGCAGTGACACCAGCCGAAGTCGCAGTCTCCATCACGGCGGAAATCATCGCCGAGCGGGGAGCAGCCCAGAATGCCACAGCCCACAAAAAGCCCGGCTTCCCCTCGCTGAAGGACAGCACCGGCCCGATTCACGCGGCACCGATTCACCCTGCGCCGATTCACGCGGCACCTCAACACCTCACTCAGGAGGACCCATGGACATGAACACCATCGAGGCCGTGGTTCCCACCACGGATCCCTCGCAATGGCGCGATGGCGATGCCTGGCTCGCCGGAGGGACTGTCCTCTTCTCCTACGGAAGTACCGTCCTCAAGCGGCTCCTTGATTTGGGCCAAGCGGATTGGCAGACCATCACTGTCACCGATGATGGCATCGAGTTGGCCGCCACCTGCACTGTTGCCGAGCTCTACGCCCTGCCGGCGTCCGCGGAAATAGCCAACCGTGAGTGGCCCGGCCTGGCATTGATCCGTCCTTGCTGCGACTCCTTCGTGGCCTCCTTCAAGATCTGGAACATGTCCACGGTGGGCGGCAACCTCTGCACATCCTTGCCGGCTGGCCCCATGATTTCGCTGTGTGCCGGGCTCGACGCCATGGCATCCATCCAGAGCCCGGACGGCACCGGCCGCACAGTACCTGTGGCCGATTTCGTCACCGGGGACATGGAGAATGTCCTGGCCCCGGGGGAGTTGCTCCGCAGCATCCACCTTCCAGCCTCGGCTCTCTCCGCCCGGGTCGCCTTCCGGCGTCTGTCGCTGAGCAACCTTGGACGCTCCGGCGTGCTGCTCATCGGACGCCTCGATCCCGACGGCGGTTTGGTCATCACCGTCACCGCCTCCACCAAAAAGCCCGTACAACTACGGTTCCCTGCCGGGCAGGTTCCCGACGCCGGGATGGTGGCTGACGCCGTCGGGGATTCCATTCCCTGGCCGCTGTACCACGATGACATCCATGGGCTCCCGGAGTGGCGTCGCGATATGACGTTCAAATTGGCCGAGGAAATCCGGGCGGAGCTGCTGGGCGAGTCAATGGCCGTGTCAGGCGATTTCTGGCCGCCCGACGCCACTTCGCCGCAACCATCCACGCAACCCGCACAGAACAACCCGCAGAAGGAGGCTTCCCATGGCAATTGAGATCAACGGCGCTGCCTCTCAGGCCACACCCCGGCCCGGCCAATGCCTGCGCACCTTCCTTCGGGAACAAGGAAACTTCGGCGTTAAGAAGGGCTGCGACGGCGGTGACTGCGGCGCCTGCACTGTGCACGTCGACGGCACGCCCGTCCACAGCTGCATCTATCCGGCTCTCCGCGCCGAGGGCAAAGCCGTGACCACGATCGAAGGTCTCTCCACCGGCGAAAACCTTCACCCAGTGCAGGAGCAGTTCCTTGAAGCACAGGGCTTCCAATGCGGTTTCTGCACCGCCGGCATGGTCATGACCGCAGCCACTTTTGACGACGAGCAACGTGCCAACCTGCCCCGCAACCTCAAGGGCAATCTGTGCCGCTGTACCGGTTACCGCTCCATCGCGGACGCGGTGTGCGGTCATGGCGTCGAGCACAAGCACGACGCCGGAGCTGACGTTTCCGGGGCACAATCGCCTGCCGCGGGACAGCCTGTAGCCGGGCATCCTGCCGCCGGAAATCCCACCGCCGGACATCCCGTGGCTGTGGAAGCTACTCCCGGCCAACTCGGGGACAACGTGCCCGCACCCGCCGGCCGAGCTGTGGTAACCGGAACTGCCCGGTACGCTCTGGATGTCCCGGCTGAGCAGTTGACCGGCCTACTGCACCTCAAGCTCCTGCGTTCGCCGCATCCGCACGCCCGGATCGTTTCCATTGACAAGACCGCGGCACTTGCGGTTCCCGGCGTCGTCGCTGTTTTCACGCATGAAGATGCACCAGCGCAGTTGTTCTCGACGGCCCAGCACGAACACTTCACGGACGACCCCGATGACACCCGCGTGCTGGACAACGTGGTGCGGTTCATCGGCCAGCGCGTAGCTGCTGTTGTGGCCGAATCCGTTGGTGCTGCGGAGGCCGGAACCCGAGCGCTTGCTGTGGAGTACGAGCTTTTGGAATCCGTGTTCACGCCCCAGGAGGCCATCCTTCCGGGGGCACCTGCGATCCATGGTGACAAGGATGGCGTTTACTCCAGGATCTCCCGCCCCCTTCAGAACGTGGTGGCCGAGGTCCACGCCGAACTGGGCAGCGTGGCCGACGGCTTCGCGGCAGCCGACTTCATCCATGAGCACACGTACAAGACGCAAAGGGTTCAGCACGTCGCGATGGAAACGCACGCGTCCATTGCCTGGCTGGACGAGGACGGCAGACTGGTTGTCCGTTCCTCCACGCAGGTTCCCTTCCTGGTCAAGCGCACCCTGATGCGACTGTTTAATCTGCCGGAGGAGACTGTTCGCGTGGTGGCCGGCCGCGTCGGAGGTGGCTTTGGCGGCAAGCAGGAAGTCCTTACCGAGGATCTTGTGGCTCTCGCGGCCTTGGCGCTGCGGAGGCCCGTGCAGTTGGAGTTCACCCGGACCGAACAGTTCACGGCCACTACAACGCGCCATCCCTTCACTATTCACTTGAAGGCCGGCGCCAGCCGGGACGGATACCTCACCGCCCTTCAACTGGACGTCATCACCAACACCGGGGCCTACGGTAACCATGCCCCCGGCGTGATGTTCCATGGTTGTGGCGAGTCGCTGGCCGTCTATAAATGCGTCAACAAGAAAGTGGACGCCCAAGCCGTCTACACCAACACCGTTCCCGCTGGTGCTTTCCGAGGGTATGGGTTGAGCCAGATGATCTTCGCGATCGAGTCCGCCGTCGACGAACTTGCCATCGGCATCGGCATGGATCCGCTCGAGTTCCGGCTCAAGAACATGGTCCGTCCAGGCGATCACATGTTGTCTACTACGCCCGAACCAGAGGAAGACGTCCACTACGGCAGCTACGGCTTGGACCAGTGTGTGGCCTTGGTCCGGGATGCCCTGGACCGGGGCAAGGAGCGTTACCGGGCCGCTGGCCTGGAGGACCTCGGCCCCGACTGGGTCGTAGGGGAGGGCTCGGCCCTGTCCATGATCGATACCGTTCCGCCGCGCGGCCACTTCGCCCACACCAGGGTGAGCCTGGAAGCGGACGGAAGGTTCGCCGTCGACGTCGGTACTGCAGAGTTCGGGAACGGCACCACAACCGTGCATTCGCAACTCGCCGCTACTGCGCTGGCGACAACCGCCTCAAAAATTACCGTCCGTCAGTCCGATACGGACCTCGTGGAGCACGACACCGGCGCGTTCGGTTCGTCCGGGACAGTGGTGGCCGGCAAGGCGACGCTCGGCGCAGCCCTCGAGCTTGCCACCAGGATCCAGACCGTTGCGGCTTCGCTGACGGGGGCTGCTTTGACTGATTGCCGCTTGGTGGACGGAGCTGTGGAGTGCGGCGACCGCGTGGTTCCGCTCAAGGAAATTTACGACGCCGCCCGTCTCCAAGGCGTTCGCCTCGCCACCGACGGCAACTGGGGAGGAACGCCGCGGTCAGTCGCATTCAATGTCCACGGTTTCCGTGTTGCCGTCAATACAGGAACGGGTGAGCTGCGGATTCTGCAGAGCGTGCAGGCCGCTGATGCCGGCGTTGTGGTGAATCCGCGGCAGTGCCGTGGGCAGATCGAAGGCGGTATCGCGCAGGCGCTTGGTGCTGTGCTGTATGAGGAAGTGAAAGTGGACGACGCCGGACACGTCACCACCGATATCCTCCGGCAGTACCACATTCCGTCATTCGCGGACGTGCCGCGGAGCGAGGTCTATTTCGCCACTACCAACGACTCCACCGGACCCCTCGGCGCCAAGTCCATGAGCGAGAGCCCGTTCAACCCCGTGGCGCCCGCGCTGGCCAACGCCATCCGCAACGCCACCGGAATCCGCTTCGGCCAACTGCCGATTGCCCGGGACAAGATCTACCTGGCCCTCCGCGACCGCACCACTGCACCCGTCTAACCCCACCCCAATTAACCCAGATCCCCTTGCTTACTTGGGTGGGACGGCTACTTGGGGGAGACGGCGAGCTCCATGAACACGCTGTTCGGGTCCAGGGTGTAGTTGGCGAACGGCGGGCACTCGGTGAATCCATGCCGGGCATACAAACGACGCGCGGGCGCAAAGTAATCTTCGGTACCAGTTTCCAGGCTCACGCGTTCGTAGCCCCGGCGGCCAGCTTCGGCCACGATGTGCTTGAGCATCAGCGTGGCCACTCCCCGCCCACGGGCAGCGGCGGTGGTGCGCATCGACTTGATCTCGCCGGACCGGCCGTCTCCGTCAGAAGTGGCCAGTTCCTTCAGCGCCCCGCATCCCAGCAACACGCCGTTTTCGCGGGCCGTCCAGAACGTGATCGCTTCATGCGACAACGCCGAATGGTCCAATGCGTGCACGCTCTCTGCGGGCGACGTCGCAAACATGTCCGCCAGATGTTCGCTGAGGAGCTGATGGACATCCGGGCGCGTGGGATCGTCAAGTGCAATCTGGATCATGGATTCAAACTTACCGGCCCGGGATTGATCAAGCCTCCAGTCAGTCCTCCAGCAGGTGCAACTGGTCCTTCGTATCCAGGTCTTCGCCGGAGCAGAGGTCACTGCAGTCCACCAGGTCCACCAAGCCCGGGTGCGCTTTGAGGAATGATCGCGCCCCCGTGTCACCATTCGCCGCTTCCGCAGCTTGGAATCGGAGCCCGACGTCGATAATCACCGGGTGCCGACGCTTAAGGTGCCCTGACTCGTCAGGGTAGGCGGCTGCCGTGACGCGACCTGGACGGTGGCTGCCCAGCAGCCTGCTGACCGCCGTCGGGGTTAAACCGGGCTGATCCACCAGAGCCACCATGATGCTGTGTCCCGGCGAGGCCGCCTCGATTCCTGCGCGGAAAGAACCAGCCATGCCCTTGGCCCAGTTCTCGTTCTCGACCACGGTGTATGTCCGTAGATCTGTGGTGCTTCGAACGCGGTCCGCCTCGGCCCCGACCACGACCACAACCTCCCGGCAGCCGCCGTCGAAGAGAGTATCGGCGAGCACCTCAACCAGCGTGCGGCCGCGGTAGGGGAGCAGCGCTTTCGGTCCGCGGCCCAAGCGCGTACCAGCCCCTGCGGCAAGCAGGACGCCCGTAGTGGGCGCCACGCCGGATCCAGTCATATCCTCACGATACGCGCGGGCATGCACGCGGTCTGTAGCTTGCTCAGAGCTTTCCGGGACATCTACCAAAATCGGTTGCAAACTACTCCTCAGTAGGTCTGTTGGTAGGTTCCGACGGCCATTATTGTCGGTAGGGAATTGTTCAAATCAGCTCTAATGCAATGATGCGTGGAGGAAAAGGGGAAGATGGCGGGCAGTTTCGAGATACTCAAGGCCGGGACGAACACGTTCAGGTTCCGACTCACAGCCGATGACGRCACAGTTGTGGCAGTGTCGCCACAGTTTCCCAATTTGAAGGCCGTCGTGGCCGGTATCAACGCAGTCCGCGAAAACGCGGCAACCGGATTCGTCGTAGACCGGAGGAATCTGGGCACCTAGGCCTCCCCGGTACTACACACAAAAACAAGTTGGCGGCAGTGTTC